>JAMOSL010000027.1 GCA_027063105.1 Campylobacteraceae bacterium | reverse complement strand
TCTATCAATCATATCTACAATTAAATTAATTTTTTTCTTATTAAAATTTAATCCTGATTTCTCTTGCTCTGGAGTTGCAAATGCTGGAATACCATTTACTTCGATTACAACATATTCTTCTTTTTCAAGGTCATAGATAATATCAACACCTGCTATATCAGTTCCACATACTTTAGCTGCTTTTATTGCTAAATTAACAACCTCATCATTCGGTTCTCTTAAAAATATACTACCACCACTTGTAATATTTGTTCTCCAATCTGTTCCACTAGCCTTTCGACCATAACAACCTACAAATTGACCATCAACTACATCAACACGATAATCTGTATTATCATAATTTAAAAACTTTTCAACATAGAAAAATCTTAAATCCATCTGGTTTAGAAGAGGTAAAAGCATATCTAAAGTTGCTTGATTCTCTATTTTTGTAAGTCCCATACCACCCCAACCATCAGTTGGCTTATATACCATTTTATCCCATTTTTTGATAATATGACGAAGCTCATCACTATCATCTCTATGACATAATTTAAAATCTGGTGTTGCTATTCCATGATTTTGTAAAAGAAAACTAGTTTGAAATTTATCTTCTGTTAATGAGAATGATTCATAACTATTAATCATAGGCATGATACGATTTAATGCTTGATATAAAAATACTTGATATTGAGTCTGTTCTCCTGCATTATAAGAGAAAAACAGGTCAAGTTCATTCGCTGGGTTTCCATTATGAAAAATTGTTCCATTTTCAGCAATAGCATTTCTTGGATTTATTCCTGATACAGTTTCAATACCCCTATCTTTAAGTTTTTTAATGATTTTTTTCTCTATCTTATCACCACCACCATTTTGATACAGCCACATACCTATTTTTCTTGACATTTATAAAACCTTTGTAAAAATTCAAGCTATATTTTACTCTATTTTACTAAAATATCTTCTAAAGAAATTATTATAAATAAGGATTATCAATGTCAAACAGAGACTTTTCAGAACTAAAAAAAATCATAGAGATTAATTCATGGACAAAAAATAAAAATGGTGTAGATATTAATGGAGAAATATTTGGAGAATGGGTAGAAAAGCTTGGATTAGAAAAAATTGTATATCAGAGAGAAGATATAGGAAATCACCTACATTTTATATCTAAGAAACAAGATGGGAAAAAACTCCTACTTCTAGGTCATTTAGATACAGTTTTTCCACCAAATTCATTTGAAAATTTTAGAGAAGATAAAGAGTGGATTTATGGTGCAGGAGTTTGTGATATGAAAGGTGGAAATTATGTAGCACTTGAAGCTCTAAGAGAGACTCATAAAAAATATAACAAAATTTATAATATAGACTTTTTATTAGTAAGTGATGAAGAGACTGGAAGTGATGACAGTAAATTAGTTTCTTCTAAGTTAGCAAAAAATTATGATTACTGTATGGTATTTGAAGCTAGTGGAGTTAATGAAGAAGTTGTAATTGCTAGAAAAGGTGTTGGAACATTCTTTATTGATATTGAAGGAAAAGCATCTCATGCAGGGAATCATTATAGTGATGGAGCTGATGCTAATCTCGAAGCATCTTATAAACTTCAAGAGTTAGTTAAGTTGACTAATTTAGATAAAGGAACAACGGTAAATGTTGGGGAAATTACAGGTGGAATAGGTGCTAATACAATATCTCCTAAAGCTCATTTAACATTTGAGTTAAGATATACAGAAATAGATGAAAAAGATAGAGTATTAAAATCTATAGATGATATAGTAAGTAAATCTTTTGTAAATGGCACAAAATCTATACTTAGTGGTGGAATTCAAAGAGATGTTATGCAACCATCAAAAGCACAAGAAGATTTTATTGCAGAAATAAATAAATTATGTGGTGTATCCTTACCAACAGAAAAAAGAGGTGGAGTAAGTGATGCAAATATTATATCATCTCAAGGAGTCATTACACTAGATGGATTTGGACCTTATGGAGATGGTGACCACACAATTAATGAAAGAGCTTCTAAAAAAACTTTTGATAGTAGAATTAAATTAGTAAGTGATATATTTAGTCTTTTAATAGAGAAAAAAATTTAATGAAACTAAAAATACTTATACTTATTCTACCTATATTTCTATTGTCTGATACTACAGATGATTTTTTATCGACACTACCTTACAATAAAAGTAGTATTCAAAAATCTAATCAAAATACTCTAAAAAGAGTAGATAAAGTTTTAGTTATAAAGTCTGAACGAAGAGTTTATTTATTATCAAAAGGTGAAATAGTAAAAGAGTATCGTGCCTCTTTTGGAAAAAATCCTAAAGGTGCAAAACTTCAAGTTGGAGATAAAAAGACACCTGAAGGAAACTATACGCTAGATTATAAAAAATTTAATAGTACATTTCATAGAGCTATACATATATCATATCCCAATAATAAAGATATAGAAAATGCAAAAAAAGCTGGTGTTAAAAATGGTGGGCTTATTATGCTTCATGGTCAGACAGCAGGAGAGTTAGATTGGTTCTCTGTATGGGCTATAAGATTTTTTGACTGGACAGATGGATGTATTGCTGTAACAAATGAAGAGATTGATGAAATATACTCTTTAGTTGAGATTGGTACTCCAATAGAAATTAGACCATAAATAAGATAAATAAAGCTAAAATATAGATATATTCTAATAAAAGGGGTTAAGATGGCATTTTTTGGTGGTAGTTCAAAGGTAGAGGAAGAGATAACAGAAGTAGAAGAAGAAATTATAGAAAAAAAAATAATTACACCAAGTAGTGTAGTTAAGAATAAAAGTAAAGAGGTAAGTAGTTCAACAACTATAATTACAGCTGGTACGGAAATAATAGGTTCTATTAATAGTAGTAATAGCGTTCAAATTGATGGTATTGTTCGAGGTGACATTATTGTAAATAATATGCTTGTAATTGGGAAAAATGGTATTGTAGAGGGTAATATCAGAGCTCAAAAAGTTATGATTTCTGGAGAATTAGATGGAACAATTATCTGTGATGATTTAGAGATTCTAAAATCTGGGAAAGTTAGACATGAGATAAATTCGCATATAATTAGTTTAGATGGGGAAGTAGAAGGAATAATTAGTGCTGATAAGAAAATACATATTACAACAAATGGTACAGTGA
>JAMOSL010000026.1 GCA_027063105.1 Campylobacteraceae bacterium | reverse complement strand
CTTTTAGATTCATATATTTTATTATCTAAAAATTTATTATCTATTTTTAAGTCTTTTGAATTTGTTAAATATGCAAGGTGGTCTATAAAATGCAACCCATTACAACCAATTCCCCAATCTCCACCTTGTATATTATATGAAATTTGTTTGGCCTCTGATAATTCTTCTTTTAAACTTTTATAGAATGGAAACATTCTTCTTGGATGGTTTACCCAACATAATGTATTAGTATTATTTAATAATTTTTCAATCACTTTATACTCTTCAATAGTTTGAAATAGTATTTTTTCCAAAACTATATTTAAAACATCTTTTTTAGATAGTAATTCAATAATAATTTTAGATCGTACATTTGCACCTGTAGCTATTATCACTAAATCGATTTTATCTGATAATTTATCAATAGAATCATAAAAATATATTTCTTTAACTTTATCTCTATTTTCAATTTGATAATATCTTTCTTCAGCAACTTCTCTTGATGACTCAAATGGTTCAACGATTTCTATTGATATATCAAAATTACTTTGTGCTATACCTTGCAAATGCCTACTACCTAATTGTCCAGCTCCAATAATTACTATTTTTTTAATCATTTTTTCCCTTTATTAATATTTTAGCTATTTTAAAATCAATCTCTTCATCAATATCAACAGAACTTTCTCTATCCATCTTATAAGCAAAAATATCTTTTTTTAATAAAAAAGTTTTCTCATTCAATAGTTTATCAATTTTACAAACATAAATAGCACCATTTAATCTATAATAAGGTTCTAAATCTTGACTTCTCTTGTTTAAAACTTCATCTTTTAAAAATCCATTCATGGATAAATTATCATCTAAAGTATCTGACCACAAAGGGCTATGCTCCATCTCACATACAGATACTATCGCATCAGCATCTTTTTTATCTAATAACTCTATAGCTTCATCAATATTTATAGTAGTTCTTAAAGGACTAGTAGGTTGTAATAAAACTATATAATCATATTTATTAGTATTTTCAATTGTATGTTTAATAGCATCAAATGATGTCGCAGTATCGCTTGCCAATTCATCTGGTCGTTTTATAGTATCTGCTCCAAACACTTTTGCTATATTTAATATCTCCGTATCATCACTTGAAACTATCACTTTATCTATATATTTACTATTTAATCCAGTTTCAATACTATAAGCTATCAATGGCTTTCCATTTAAATCTAATACATTCTTTCTCGGCAATCTTTTACTACCTCCACGGGCAGGTATAATAGCTACAAAGGTTTTATCATTATACATTAAACACCTCATGAAATTCACGATTAGCTTTCTCAAACTCTTCAATTCTTCCAATATCAAGCCAATACTCATGAATAGGAAATGATATACTTTTTAATTTCTCTTCTATAACTTTTTCAAAAAGTGTAGGCATATCATAAAACTCATCATCAGGAATAAAATCTAAAGCTTTATCATCCAATGCATATACACCACCACTTACAAAAAACTTATGTACAGGCTTCTCATCTATACTTAATATAGTATTTTTACCCTCTATATTTACTACCCCATAAGGTACTTGAAAGTCATATTCTCTTACACCCATAGTAGCTATCGAATTATTTGATAAATGATAATCCATCATATGTTCAAAATTTATATTTGTAAGTAAATCTCCATTCATCACAAAAAACGATTCAGTTAAACTCTCTCGAATAAGACTCAATGCTCCAGCTGTTCCCATTCTTTTATTTTCATGGATATATTCAATGTCTACACCAAATTCTGAACCATCCTTAAAGTACTCTTTTATTATCTCTGATTTGTAACTTACACAAAATACAATATTTGTAAATCCATATTTTTTAAAACTCAATATAATAGTTTCAAGTATTGGTTTATTTCCAACTTTAAGCATTGGTTTTGGAATATGGTCTGTAAGAGGTCTAAGTCGTGTACCTAATCCACCAACCATAAGGATAACTTTGTTTGTTTTAGTTTTTGGTTTTAAAAGTTCGTCTACCTCTTCTATACCTACTATTTTACTATTATTATCTATTATTGGAATTTGATATATTTTTTTTTCAACGGCAATTTCTAGAATTTCCTCTTTTGTATCTTTTATATTACATACAGTTGGATTTTTAAATATTATACTTTCTATACTATCATTTAAAGAAAGATTATTTAAAAGACCTCTTCTTATATCACCATCGCTTAATGTACCTAATAACTTTTCATCTTCATCTACTATAATTGCAATATGTATTGCGCCTTTATTTATCAACTCTAATGCTTCTTTTATTGTTGCTGTTGGTTTTAATAAAACTTTTTTATAGTTAGTCATAATTAAGCCTTGATATCATAAAAAGATTTTTTTAAAATATTATCTAATGATGATGTTTTTTTTATTATATTCTTTATTTTTTTACTCGCTCCACCATCTCCATATGGATTATTAGTATTTAATAAAATTTCATTAAATTCATTAGAATATAACTTATGAAAAGCATCTCTTATTGATTTAATATCTGAATGACAATCTATGATGCTATCAGCCTTTATGCGACCTTTTTGTCTATCTCCAATGTTTATCGTACCTATCTTAAAACTAGGAGCCTCTAATAAACCACTTGAACTATTACCTACCATAGCATCAACATATTGTAAAGCACTTAAATATCTTAGTTGTCCCAAAGATGTAAATCCTACAGATTTATCATTATTTACTAATACATATTTATCTATCATACTATTTATTACTCTACCATCTGTATCACTATTTGCTTTTGTAAATATTATATTAGTGTCTTTTAAAGTATCTATAGCATCTAATAAATTTTGAAATTGTTCTTTGGCAGTAGAGTCTTCTAATGTAACTGGATGAAATGTAACTATTATATTTTTTTTATTAAGTTTAAAATCTATTGATTTTTCAAACTCTTTTTTACTTAATAATTTAAGTTTTTTAATATTGTCAATTCCTAAACCACCTACATTAAATACTTTGTCAGGTTGTTCGCCAAGTTGAATAACTCTATTTTTATATTCATCAGTTGCTGTAAAGTGTAGATGACTCATCTTTGTTATACTATGTCGTATAGACTCATCAAATGCACCCTCCGTAGTTTCTCCTCCATGTAAATGAGCAATAGGAATACGAGCAATCATAGCAGTACTAAC
>JAMOSL010000025.1 GCA_027063105.1 Campylobacteraceae bacterium | reverse complement strand
ATATAGCTCTTAATCCTGAAGCTCCATCTTGTGGTAAAACTCGTTTTGGGTGTTGGACATGTACAGTAATAGATAAGGACCGCTCGATGCAAGGGATGGTTCAAAATGGAGAAGAGTGGATGAAACCTCTTTGGGAATATAGAGAAATGCTTTTGGATTATAGGGATAGAGAAGATAAGCGAAATAGCAGAAGACGAAATTCTCAACTTGGATTAGGTGCGTTTAATATTGATGTTCGTAAAGAGTTACTTGAAAAACTATTTATTATAGAAAATAGTGAAGACTTTATTCAAAGAGAGGTTGAACTTATTTCAAATGAAGAGGTAGAGATTATTCAAAAGTATTGGAATATTGATGGTGATATTGAAAATTCTGCTTTGCTTTTGGCAATAGAGTATGGTAGAGATATAAAAATAGTTCAAAGTAATGAAATTAGGAATATTTTATCTACAATTAAGATGAGTGATTATTCCAGAGAGCTTTTTAATAGAATTTATGAAGTAGAGAAGAGTCGTAAAAATAGCTCCAATCGTATAGGAATATTGAGTGAAATAGAAGAGAGAGTTGATAATTATTTCAAAGGACAATTTATTGAGAGTTAAAAAAATAGTATTAAAAAATCTTTTTTCCTTTAATGGGAAACAAGAGATTTCTTTTGAAAAACAAACACTGGTATTGGCTGAAAATGGGTTTGGTAAAACAAGTTTATTGAACTCTATTAAATTAGCATTAGGACAAAAGAAGTTTAAACTAGAGTTTATTTTAAATAGTCATGCTACAGATAAAGAGTGTTTTATAGAGATAGATTTTGATGAATTTATTTTAAAAAGAGTTTGGGATTTTAGTGAAAACTTTGAAAGTCTAACAATTTTTAGAGATGATAGAATTTTAAAAAACTATGAAGCAGAAGAGTTTTTAAAAGAAAAATTTCCTATAGAACTTATAGATTTTATATTCTTTGACGGAGAAGTGGAAAAAGATTTAATACTTTTAAAATCTAAAAAAATAAAGAGGATATTTGAATACTCTTTTGATTTGGATATTTTGTCAAATATGATAATTGATACCAAAAAAGTAGCAAAGATTTTATCTAATGAAATGGGAAATGTGGAGTTGGTTCACTTTATTAATCTTCAACAAGATGAAATAGAGTTATCTGATGAGATATTCAAACTTGAAGAGAAAAAAGAGGAGAGTATTAAAGACCTCAAAAAGCAAAATGAACTTATTCGTCGTAATGAATTAAAGATTAGGAATAGAAGTAAAGAGATAGAAGATATTCAAAATCAGATAGAATATATAGAGTTTACACTCTCTAAAGAGATAACTATTTTTCAGGATATTAATCTTTATCAACTGCCTTTAATTTTAAATGCAAAACTCAAAGAAACAGTACAGAGTGAACATAATCAATCAATTAAAATTTTAGATAAAAAAGCTTTTGAAGATAGTTTTGAGATTTTTATAAATAATATAGAAAGTTCTATGAATAAGGCTGAACTTTTAAAAAGTTTTTATCAAGTCTATCAAACAGATAAAACTATTTTGCTTACTTATACAAAAAATGATGTTATAAAGTTACTAAAAAGTATCAAAAATAATATAGACCAAAAAGAAAATTTACTTCTTATTTTGAGTAAAAGCAAAGAGAAATTATTAGAAAAAGATAATTTTAGAATATTAGAAGAAGAGGGAATTACACTTAAAAATAAGAGAGAAGAGAATGAATTAAATCTTAATTTACTCAATGAAAAACTAGAAGAGAGACATACACAGCACAAAGAGATACATAAAAAACTTCGTTTGGAGTTTCTAGCAAAGAGAGATAAGTATTCAAAGATAAAGGCGATAGAAGAACTATATAATATTTCAGATATTTCTAAAAAGGTGTATGAGACAAAGCTCAAAGATAGCTTGTCTCAATTTAATACTTTGCTAGAAAAGAAAATAGAACCTTTTTTAGAAACTTATCAACATATTGAAAAAATCTATATTAATGATAAATTTAAAGTCATTGTAGAAGATAAAGAGCATCGCTTATTGGATATTACACTTCTCTCAGCAGGACAAAAACAGATATTGAGCTTTATCATAATAAGTAGTATTTTAGAGTTTAAAAAATTTTTGGATTTTATTTTTATAGATACTCCATTTGGAAGGCTTTCAAATAAAAATAGAGATTTTATCTTTAATAATTATTACTTAAAGTTCTCATATTTAACACTTTTAGTAACAAGTAGTGAATATGATTATTTAAAAGATAATAACTTTAAAGAGTATATGATAGAAAAAGATAATTTAGGATCAAATATAGAGGTGAAAAGAAATGATTAAAACAGCAAAAAATACAGAAGATTATATCAACCCTCTTTTTAAATTACTCCATTATCCTACAAATACACCCAAATGGATAGCACTAAGATTTATGATAAATATTTCACTCTCTTTAGATGATAAAAGCTATAATATAATACTGGAAGAATTAGATGGTAAAGAATATAGATTAGCTCAAATAACTGGGGAGAATAAAGAAGATGAAGATTTTACTAAGCATTATTATAGAATGATTGAATCGTATGATGAGATAACTTTTAAAAATAAGAAAGAGTTTGAAAAGAGATTAGAGTACCATATTTATAGAGGATATACTATATTAAATGGTTCTCTAAAAGCTAAAAGTAATATTTATGATTTTATAGTTCAAGAGTTTCTTTAAATTTAGTTTTGGATTTAAATAATCCTTAACTCATTAATATCTTTTGCAGTTTATTTATACTTTTAACTGCATCATCATATTGACTAAAGCCCCAATTTACCATAATATAATCTATATCTGCTTTTCTTGATGCTGTTTTATCTCTTGAACCATCACCTACAAATACTGCATTTTCTTTTTCTAAATTTAAGTTATCTAATACTTTAAATAACATATCTGGGTATGGTTTACCTTGTTCTACCTCATCATGACATACTACTGTATCAAATAAATTCATAATTTTTAGAAAAGTTAAAGATTCAACGGCTGATTTTCTATAAGCATTTGTAGCCACTGCCAACTTGAAGTTGTTCTCTTTTAAATTAATTAATAACTCATATATTCCATCATATAATGCTAATTCATTCTTATGATTTTTTGTGTAATACTCACTAAACCATTTTTCATGCTCTTTTGTAAATTTTTTACTATTATAAAAATACTTAGATGAGCTAATAGTAGTATCATTTATTGTTTTTGCAATTAAATCTGTATCTATAGCTGGTAAATTTATTTTACCTCTTACATAATTTATTGCATTAGCTATAGTTAACGAACTATTGACTAGTGTTCCGTCCATATCAAAAATGATAACTTTATTCATTTATCTTTTATCCTTTGAATTATTTTTAATTGCATTTAAATATATTGATAAACTTATTAAGAGAATTGATATTCCACCTATTAAGGCTACAGCATATAATAATTTACTTGAATCAGTAATTGCAAATTTAAATACTAGCATAAGTGCTTCAATAGATAAAGCAATAATAATAGAACCTAAAAACCTAACCATTGTCTTATGAATATCACCATCTTCATGCTTCTTGTGCGAACCCAAAACCTCTTCTTCAAATATTGCTCTCACTAGGTCAAATATAGCTAAAGATAGGGTTAATAGAATAGTTGCCTCAAACATATCTGTTATACTAACTGTATGAAATGCAAATCCATTTGATAGAAGTTGTTCTAACCCTTGTAAAAATAGTAAAAGTGCTACTGCCCCTAATGCAAATGCAAATGAACCATAAGCATATTTCCTAACTTTACCAAATATAGAGTCAATAGATGTGGGATGAACAGTTTTAAGAATATTCTCTAAAGATATATCAATACATACAATATATAGAAGTTCTTGATTATCATTATATATCGGATATGAAATAGTAACTATTAATTCATTTGTCATTAAAGATGGATATAAATCTGTTATGCTACATCTATTTTCTTGGATAGTACGATAATAATATGCTCTATCACTTCTACTATCTCCTGCTCCTTTTCTTGCATAAGTTGGATTGATACTAACTGTATTTGTAACTTGAATTCCAAGAGGGTCAAGGATATATATAGAATCAAAGTTTCCCATCTCTTGACTAAGTTTTTTAAGTGGCGCTATGATGTTATCTATCTCTATATTAGGAAGTTTATTTGGAAGATTTCTACCTAAAGTGTAACAGAAATATGCTCTGGCTTTAGTTCGTACTTCCCCATATTCTTGTATCTCTTTAATAATCATTTTCTAATACCTATTCTTTCTGTAAATTTTACTTTTTGATTAATAGCAACTTCACTAACTAATGCTCCATCTTGACTAAACATCAAAACAGTAGAACCCATCTCAAACCAACCTAATAAATCACCCTTTTTCATTAAGAAATTATCATAAGAGTAATGTTGAGGTGTCGTTATTGAACTATTTGTATTAACTCTATCTTCAAATGATACAACCATTTTACCAACATTTAAAGCACCAACTAAAACTAGAAAATGTATATATCCTTTTGTGTCTTCACACTCAATTACAACTCTTTCATTTTCTATAAAAAGATTTTTCTTATTAAGAAGTAATGGAAAGTTTACAGGATATAATTTACCTACAATGTGTGTTAAACTTTTTATATGTAAATCCATAGGAATATGGTATCTATGATAATCTTTAGGTGATAGATACATATTAATAAAAGTTCCATTTTCTAACTCTTCGGCAAATCCTTTATAATTATTACCTAAAAGTTCTGATAAATTATATTCCATACCTTTAATTTGATATGCTTTACCATCTTTTATATCTCCGTAATCACTAACTAAAGCATCACAAGGAGATATAATAATATTATCATCAGCTGGTATCTCTCTATTTTCATATAATTCTCTTGTAAAAAGTTTATTAAGAGTTCTATATTCACAAGGACTCTTAAACTCACTCATATCAAGTTTCATAGCATATATATAAAATCTATTTATCATATATTGTAAAGTTAATGGAAATGCTGTTGTTGCAAATTTACCAAATATAGATGATATAATTGAGGTATAGTGCTTAGACATTCTTTTTATTCTCCCAATGAGCTAAAGCATCTCTCATTAATGCGATATGATAATTCTCTTGGTTATTAATAAAGTCAAAAAACTTAGCTAATTCTGGACTATTTGCACTAACTGCTTCAGATAATTTTCTACACTCTTCTTTAGCTTTTAACTCTTCATCTATTCCTGCTAAAAAAAACTCTGTCACATCTTCTATTTGATACATCTCTTTATATATACTTCTTGGAACTCCTAATATACCCATTTTTGCCATCATATCACCAAAACTTTTTAAATGGAAAAAACTCTCATCAACCAATATCTGAAAAATACGATTTATATAAGCATCATCACTTTGAGCTTTTAAATAATTATATATCATAATAAGTTCGTACTCTTTATAGCTCTCTTCAAATAAAAATAGAGTTAAAGCATCTGTTGCCTCTTGAGTTAATTCTATATTATCTAATGTTCTTTCGCTATTAAATGCAGTAATATCTTCATCTTTAAGCGTTGGAAGAACTCCTGTAATATACTTTATATCCTGAGCAATTCTATAAGATAAATCATCACTAACAACTGTTAATTGCAAATCAATTTGATTTAGTCTTTCTATTATGTTGTATAAAATCACACTTAGTTTTTCTACTTTAATTGGGATAGCATCTCTATCATAATTATAAGCCTCTTTTGACTCAACCATCTCTCTTTCTATCCAGCAGAAATGTCTAAATAGAATATCTGAAAAATCAAATAGTTTTTGTTTATTCTCATTTGTACTCATAAAACCTGCCATAAGTGTTGTTAACCAAGCTTCGTGCATTTTAATTGCTAAATTATTCATTAGTTGTCTCCTCATCTTTTACTACACAATCATTACTTATTTTATTTGTAACTATTGGGTAATCTTTATCTGTTTTTCTTTGAATGTATGTTTCTAGTGAAGCTTTTAAGGCTAAGGCTACCATTTCAGAACAAGCTGCATCTTCTGGTGGAACTTTTTCTAAAATTTTCATAGTAGCTCCTATAAGATTAACAGCTCCTATAAAACTAAGACCCCTAGCCTCTTGAGTAATCATTGAACCTGCTACAATAGTAGTTGAACAGCCAATCGCCTGAAAAGCAATATCTTCTATAACATCTTCACCCTCATCTTCTATAACTTTAAGGTATATAATAACCTTTTCCCCATTATTAGGATTTTTACCTATCCCTTGACTATTAGCATCTTCAAGCGTTCCATAGTTTTTAGGCTCCATCATGTGTTCTATTAATTGTGCATCTACTGTCATAAATATTCCATTCTTAAATTTATTTAATTATATCCTAATTCTTATGATATAATTATTCACTTAATGGAGACAATACTATGAATGATAAAAACTTTTTAGACAATAATTTATTTGATACACACTTTTTGGAAGAACTTAATAAAAATGGTGAAGATATTTCTGCTATTTTTGATAAAATAAAATCACTATATGATAAAGATAAATTTCAGCATTATAATGAAGCTACATTAGAGGCTCAATTTATCCATAAAATTTTTAATTTATTGGGTTATGCTTTTCTTTATGAAGGGAATATAAGCTTTCAAGGGCAGTCATTTAAGCCTGACAATACACTTTTTAGTTCAGAGGTATCAAAGAATGAATTTGCAAAAGATAATTCAAAATTAGAAAATATTCTGCTTTTTTGTGAATCTAAAGCCTATAAAATAGAGCTAGATAATACAAGCAAAGATAAAAAGCTCAATCCTCACTATCAACTCTTGGATTATCTTAAAACTTTTAAAATTGATTATGGATTTTTAACTAATGGTAGAAAATGGAGATTTTATGATAACTCTATAGTCTCAACCAGCAAGACTTTTTATGAGATAGATTTAGAGGCTATTATAGAAGCCAATGATATAGAAGCGTTTGGATATTTCTATTTTGTCTTTAGGAGAGAGAACTTTTCTACTGTTGATAATAAAGTTGTCAATGAGATAACGCAAAAGAATAAATCTATTAAGCAAGAGGTAGAAAATGACCTTAAAAATGTTATCTATGGTACAGAGTATAGAGATTCTATATTTGAAATTATTGGTAAATCTATATATGAGATAGACAAGAGTCAATCACTTCAAACTGTCTATCAAAATACCCTATATCTTATATTTAGATTGCTTTTTATCGCCTATTTTGAAGATAAAAATAGAAAAATTCTATCACTACATAAATATTATAATGATATGTCACTAAATAGGCTTTATGATAAACTGGAAGAATACTCCACAGAAGATAGTGAATTTAACTTTTATGGAGACCTTAGACAACTATTTAGACTATTAGATAAAGGGAATGACTCTTATGAAGTACCTCTATTTAATGGTGGACTTTTCAATACAGATAATGCTCCAATATTAGAAAATAATGGATGTTTTTTAAGTAATAAACGATTATATAATGTGCTAAATAGCTTATTGGTTTTTGATAATGGTACTAAATCTTTTAGGCGAGACTTCAAAAACCTATCTATTATAAATTTAGGCTCAATCTATGAGGGGTTATTAGAGTATCGCTTTGAAATAGCAGAAGAGGAGTTATATTATGTGGAGTATAAAGAGGGTAAAAAATCATCTAAAATAGTATCAGGATATATGGATAGTTATGATTATGGCATTATTCCAAAAGCACAAATTACTAAAGAGAACTACTACCAAGCAGGAGATATTTATCTCACCAACTCATCAAATTCAAGAAAATCAACAGCGAGTTACTATACACCCACTTCACTCTCTAGTTTTATGGTCAAGAGTGCTATTGATTTGGAATTATCCAAAGGTAAAAAACCAATAGAACTTAAAATTATAGATAACTCTTGTGGTAGTGGACATTTTTTATTAGAGTCTCTAAGTTATTTGACCGAAAAAGCAATTATTTCACTTCCAGAAGATACCAAACTTCAATCTATGGTAGCAGAGGAGAGAGTTAAGATACAATCAAATTTTATTGGATTAAAAAAGAATATAGAAGTAAGTGATTATGATATTGTAAAGAGATTGCTACTTAAAAAAAGTATCTTTGGTGTAGACCTGAATCCATTTTCTGTAGAACTTACCAAACTTGCCCTTTGGATTGACTCTCTTATTTTTGGTACACCTCTTAGCTTTTTATCTCATCATATCAAGCAAGGTAACTCTCTTATTGGCTCTAAAATAGAGGAGTTTAATGAATATTTTCCTCAATCAGATGGACTCTTTCAAAGTAATTTTATTAGCGAATTTGATAAGCTAAATGATGTCTATCAGATACTTGACACTATCCAAGATAGTACAGCAGATGAGATAAAGTTATCTAATAAAAAGTATAAAGAGGATATAAAACCCAAATTAGATAAACTAAATTTAGCTCTAAATCTAGTAACACTTATTAAGTTTAAAACCATTACAAAAGATAAAATAGAGATAGCTAATATCAAGGCAGATACAGCATTAGTAGAGAAGATTTTTAGTAATAGAGATGATAAGATAATAGATACTATTAGAGAGTATGCCCAAAAATATAGCTTTTTTAACTATGAGGTAGAGTTTCCTGAGATGACACATAAAGATGGCTTTGATGTTGTTATAGGTAATCCTCCGTGGGATGTAGTAAAACTTGATGATAGAGATTTTTTCTCGCAATATCGTTCTAATTATCGAACTTTAAAAGCAAGTGCAAAAAAAGAGTTACAATTAAATTTATTAGATAATAAAAATATAAATAGAAAATATAATGAACAAAAATCATATTATGCTTTGTTACAAAAATATTTTAAATTAATATATACTAACTCTGCTGGAGTTGGAAATAATCAAAATTTCTTTAGATTCTTTATAGAAAGAAATTTATCACTTCTTGCTCCAAATGGAAGCCTTACTTATCTAACACCTTCTGCCATTATTAGCGAAGATGGTTCAGCTACTTTAAGAGAATATATTTTTAATAATCAAAAATGGAATTATGCTTATAGTTTTGAGAATAAAAAAGGGATTTTTAGAGATATTCATCGTATGTTTAAGATTATTATTTTTCAAATTGAAAATAGCTACTCAACTAATAATAAAATAAAAACAAGATTTATGCAACATAATCCAAAAATTCTAAATACAAAAGATAAAATTATCAATTATGATTTAGAGGTAATAAAAAAACTATCTCCAACTCATCTAGCATTTTTAGAGTTTCAAGATAATAAAGATTTGACTATTATTGAAAAGATGTATTCAAAATTTGAGACATATAATACAGAATATTTAGATTTTAATAGTGAAGATATAAATATGACAAGGGGGAAATACCTTTTTCAAGAAATGGAATCTAAAAATTTTATCAACCTTTTTGAGGGTAAAATGTTTTGGCAATTTGACTCTAAATTTGATAAAGCTAATTACTTTTTAAACTATGAAGAGTTTAAAGCTTATAAACTTTCCAAAGAGATTAATAGATTCATAAATGATATTTTTAAATTTTGTGAACCTAAAAAAGGTGATACAAAAGAGAATACAGTTTTAAAAAAATTACAACTCTCTAATAGAGAAGATATTGGAAAATATATTAAATTTGATTTAGAATATTTTAGAATTGGATTTAGACTTGTAGCAAGTAACACAAATGAGCGAACACTTATTATGTCTATGCTTCCAAAATATATTGGGGCAGGAAATAGTGTTATTATCTCTTATCCAAAGAAATATATTATTCAAAATAATATAGTGATGATTGATGAAGTTTCTTCTCTAAAACTTCTATTTCTCAATGCTGTCCTTAATTCTTTTGTTGTTGATTATGTATTAAGATTTTTAGTAGATATAAATGTAAATAAAACATATTTTTTACGACTTCCAATACCACAACCTAATGAAAATCAATTAAAAGAGAATAAGAATTACCAAAAACTTATTATTAATTCACTCAAACTCACACTACACTATAATTTTGATGACTTTAAAGAGTTGGCAAAAGAGTATAATATTAAAAAAGAAGATTTACCAAAAACATCTAAACAGGTAGATATGCTAAAGATAGAAAATGATATTATCGTCGCTCAAATGTATGGTATTAATAAAGATGAGTTAGAACATATTCTTTCTACCTTTAAAGTCTTTAATAATAAAAATCCTCAATATATTAAAAGTCTATTGGGAAAATATTAGAACTTATAATAACTCTTGTATCTTAATAAAGATTCCATAAAGTAGAGTCTCTCTGCTTATACTTGATGAGTATTTTAATTTTAATTCACTATCTATAAGGTGTTGGGATATTGATAATAGTGCTGATGAACTAATCTTATTTGCTATACTTACCTTTTGACTCTCTATCTGTTTTGGTAATCTATATCCTAAAATATCTTGTGAGTCAACTCTATTATTATTTAAACTCATATAAGCATTAAAGAGAAAAACTTCACTTAAAAATCTTTGTGTTGAAGCTAAAAGGGAAAATTCATCTTCTCCTAACTCTAATAATTTATTTAGCATTTGAGTAATATCTCTTTTTAAAAAAAGTTCAATAAAAAAATCTTCTGTTGATAATGGTGCTGTGGAGTATACCAATCTATCAATATCTTTACTTGATATTCTAGTTCCTGAAATTGCTAATTTATCTAATTCGTTATCGCATAAAGCTAAATTATTATTTAAAACCACCATTAGATGTTGAAGGGAATAATGGTCTATATCCAATTTTATTCTATTGGCTTTTATCTGTAATAGTTCAATACCCTCATGCATATTAGGCTCAAAAAATCTAATCCAATTACTTTCAAAACTCTTTTGCATACTTTTTGTATCTTTTGCTAAACCTTCAAATATAAATATAAAATAATTTTCACTGCTTTTTTTAGCCAATGCAACTAAAATATCAAGCTCTTTTTTAGGTATCTTTTTAGAAAATTTAACTATTAACAAATTATTTCCACCAAAAAGTGATGTTTGTGATAGATAAGATTTTGCTACAAGAAAATCCCAATCTTCAAAATATAGAGATAATAAACCCTCTTTTGCATTTAATTTATCAATATAGTATTTGAGATAATGGTTATTTAAATACTCATTATCTCCAAATAACATTAAAAATTTTGGCATAGATTTAGCTAATTTTTGATCAAGTTCTCTTTTGTACATCTTTATACATCTTTTTCTATTATAATATCATAATTCTTTAAAGGAGTCTCTTTGTTCAGTTTACTTATAAAACTATTACTTGTTATATGCATAAGTTATTATCCAGTTACAGCTAATGTTATCCCATATTTTTCAAAAACAACAGGTGGATATTATAAAGGTGGTGTTGATAATATCATTATTAAGGATATATTAAATGCCGAAAACAATATTAGAATGGCAATGTATTATCTTACAAATAAAAATATTACAAAATCTCTTCTAAATGCTAAAGAGCGAGGTATAGATATAGAAATTATAACTGATGACAGTAAAATAAAAAGCAAAAGATATAAATCTCTTATAAATTATGGTGTTTCTATTCGAGATGATAAAAATAAAAAAGCTTTAATGCATAATAAAATACTAATAATAGATGAAAATATAACTTGGATTGGTTCAGGAAACTATACTGTATATTCTTTTTATAGAAATTACGATAACTTTGTTAGGATTAATGATAATGACATAGGAGATTATTATACTAAAAAGTTTAAAAACTTATATGAGCATAATCAATCAAAAATTGAACCATATCAAAATAAAAATCTGGAAATATACTTTTCAAAAGATAGTAATATTGAAGATATAATCATAAAAAATATAAATAAATCAAAAGAAAATATATCTCTTATGATGTTTGCATTTACAAATAAAAATATAGCAAATGCACTTATTAATGCTAAGATTAGAGGGGTTGAAGTAAAAGTTATTTTAGATAGAGTTCAAAATAAATTTCAAAAATACTCTGTATATAAATATCTTAAATCACAAAATATAGATATTAAATTAGATAAAAATAGATTTAAACTGCATAATAAAGTCTTAATCATTGATGATAATATAGTGATTACTGGTTCATATAATTATACTAAAAAAGCAAATCTTTATAATGATGAGAATATTTTAATTATTAAAGATAAAAATATAACTCAACAATATATATTAGATTTTAATAGAGTAAGCAACAGGTAAATTGATAATTATAAATCACACTTTTCATTTGGTAATGGATATAGTGATGAGTCATTCATTCCATGAGACATCTTTTGAATCCCTTTACTCATTACAGTCATTGGTGTATTAACCATCATAAACATTCCGAACCTCATCATAGATAAATTATTACCTGCTCCAAATATTGTCTTAAAAATTACGGCAATATCAGATGATAATCTTTCACATCTCATAGCTTTAGAGTTACTATCTTGACCTCTTGCCTCTTCATAGAACTTATTAGATAATAACCTCATCTCACTATATAGAACATCATTACATAGTTGGTCTTCTCTTCCTTCATATATATAACATATATCATGTTGCATACACATATTATCTATATCATCATAAGGTTTAATCAAATAATATTTAGAAATTAGTTTATCTTTTTCCATTCTACTTAGATATTTATACTCTTTTTTAGTATCTGATTTAAGATTAGGATAATTCTTACCACAAAAACAGCCATATTTAAAGTCATTATCAAAGTTCTCTTTAGCCATTGCAGGATTATTACACAGTTTTGAATTCTTTTTATTCAATAACATCTCTTGAGTAGGAGAAGAGTTTAATCTATCAAAATCATTTGAATATAAAAGATTTATAGATATAAATAGCATTAATATAGTATTCTTCATTTTATTCCTTTTTATTTGTATTCTTTATTATATCAAAATCTATCATATCAAAAAACCTTTTCCCTTCATTTTGTCCGATATGTTCACTATTAAGTTGTAATTGATGAGGTGGAAGAGATGGGAAATCTATTGTATTATCTAATCTAAAGTATCTATCGTGAATTAAGACATCTTCTTTTATAGTTTTCCACACAAAAACTCTTAAGAATAGTTGGTCTTGATGCGATACTAATGGATTTTTTATCTTGTGAAATGTATCTATCATCTTTTTAATATTTGGAAAAATATCTGTTGTCCCTCCAAACATTCCTGCCAGAATTAAATCAGTATGTGTATAGAAATCTCTCATAATATGAAATCGTTTCTCTGACTTCATCCAATCATCAACAGCTAAAGACTCTTTTATATTTATTACAGAATCACAATCTCTAACTAAATACCTATAAATTGAAATATCACTCATTACTAAAAAACGCCATAATAACATTTGAGGTTTATCTTCTTTTATAGTTTTTTTTATAATAACCTCTGCATCTAAATCTTTTAATTTATTAATAATATCTAAAGGAACTAAATCATCACAGTAAAACCTACATTTCCAATAAGGATATATTTTTTTAGCAAGTTTAGCATTAACAATAGCATTAAAAGTGTATTTAGGCTTATCTCCAAATAATGAAAAAGATATTATATTTTTATCTCTATTTTCACTAAATGGCTTTATTAAAGAGGTTGGATATGGATAAGATTTATACTTATTAGTCAATTTATCTTTTAATATTAACGCCTTAGCACCAACAATTTTAGCATTATCAAAATCTTTTATAAGCATATAGGATTCTGATAATATATCATATAGACGATAATCATCATTTCTAAACTTTTGAGCCTCTTCTCCATATTTAACTGCTAAATCAGCTTTTTTAGAGAAGAGATTATCTTGTGCTAACTGTAAAAGGTCAAGATAAGTCTTCATTTAGTTTTCGTTCCCAATCTAAAGCAGTTTTACAGATTAACTCTAAATCATCATATTCAAATAATTTTGACCTTTTATCTTTAAGTTTTGAATTATTCATATTATCCCATGCTTCGTTTAGTTTTTTGTTATTTGATATAAGAATAGCAGGGTCTCCAGCTCTTTTAGACTCATTATCAACTTTAAAATCAACTCCACTAACCTTTTTCATGGTATTTATAACTTCTGTAACAGAATATCCTTTCCCATAACCAACATTAAATATATTACTGTTATTATCTTCTAGGTATTCTAATGCCATAATATGAGAAAAGGCTAAATCATCTATATGTATATAATCTCTAATACAAGTTCCATCAGGAGTATTATAAGTATCTCCATATATTGCCATCTTATCCCTTTGACCTAATGCTGTCTGCGATGCAATCTTAATTAAGTGAGTAGCATTTGGAAAACTTTGACCTATTCTATTAAGAACATCTGCTCCTGCCACATTAAAGTATCTAAATATCACATATTTAAAATCATTATTAGCAAATGCTGTATCTTGTATAACCTGCTCACTCATTCTTTTGCTCCAACCATAAGGATTAATAGGGGCTAAAGTTATATCTTCTTTAATATCTTTTACAGTTGGTTCACCATATACAGCAGCTGTAGAAGAAAATATTATCTTATTAACATTATATTTATTTGCTATTTTTATTAAGTTTGTAGTGTTTACCGTATTATTCATATAATATTTCAAAGGATTATCAACTGATTCAGGAACAACTATACTAGCAGCAAAATGAATGATAGCATCAAATGAATTGTTCTCAAAAATATCATTTATAATATCAAATTTTGACAAATCTGCCTTAATAAATTTAAGTTTTTGTGTACTGTCACCTAATATTTCATATAATTTATCAATTGTTGATTGATGACCTGTAGATAAATTGTCTATTATGGTTATATTATGATTTGTATACTCAATAAGCTGTTTTACAACATGAGACCCAATATAACCAGCCCCACCAGTCACTAGAATATTAAGTTTAGAATCTTTTTTCATATTATCTCCTTGTAAGTGACAACATTATAGTCAAATGATACTTTTTTATCAATTATTTTAAAAAAATTACAAAAATTTAAATTATTAAGATGTTTTCATAAAAAAATGATATAATGTCGCTGAAGAAAGATGAGGTTAGAGTTCATCTTTGGGTGTATAATATGAAGTTAGATTCTGCTTAGACCGAAAGACTCCCCACCGATTTTGATTCCGCTTCTCTAGTAGAAGTGAAAATTTTCCTACAAAAAGGTATTACAATGGCAGAAGTTATTAGTGGAACAGTTAAATGGTTTAATGATGAAAAAGGTTACGGATTTATTCAACAAGACAATGGTGGAAGTGATGTATTCGTACATTTTCGTCAAGTAAACAGTACACAACCAGGTAGAGTTTCTTTAAACGAAGGTCAAAAAGTGACTTTCGAAGTTGGCGAAGGTCAAAAAGGTCCTCAAGCTGAAAATGTAACACCTTTATAGGTATTATTTCGTGCAGACTTTTCGTCTGCACAAACTCTTTTCTCCACAATCTTCAATCAACACTATCTTTATTTACTATATTTCGCTATAATATTACAAATTTTCTGCGAAAATACCAAAGCTTCTTAAAATACTAATTTTTAGCTTCTATATATTTGGAGGCTTAACTAATTTTCTGAAAAAATACTAACACGAAAGACAATAATTAATGAAATTTACAGATTTTAATCTAAAAGATACAATACAACAAGCAATCAACGATGCTGGATTCAAAGAACCAAGTCCTGTACAAAAAGATGCTATTCCCCTAGTATTAGAGGGACATGATGTTATAGCACAAGCACAGACAGGAACAGGTAAGACAGCAGCATTTGGACTACCTATTATGAATCAAATGAAAGCTGATGGTACTGTTGAAGGTCTAGTTATTGTTCCTACTAGAGAATTAGCAATGCAAGTTAGTGATGAATTATTTAAGTTTGGTAGACGATCAGGATTAAAAACAGCTACAGTATATGGTGGAACACCTTATGGAAGACAAATAGAAAGAATTAAACAAGCATCTATTGTTGTAGCCACTCCAGGAAGACTTCAAGATCTTTTAATGAGTAGAAGAATTAAAATAAATCCTCAATTTGTTGTACTTGATGAGGCTGATGAAATGTTAGATATGGGATTTTTGGACGAAATCAAAAATATATTTACATTTTTACCAAAAGAGAGACAAACACTAATGTTCTCTGCAACAATGCCAAAAAGTATTAGAAAACTAGCCGAAGAGATTTTAAAAACTCCAAAAACTGTATCTATTACAAAAGCTGAAAGTACAAATGAAAATATAACTCAACATTATTATGTAGTTCAAGAGAGAGAAAGAGATGATGCACTAGTTCGTTTAATTGACTATAAAAATCCAGATAAGTGTATTATCTTTTGTAGAATGAAAAAAGAGGTAGATAGATTAGTATCTCATCTTACATCTCAAGGATTCAAAGTAAGTGGACTTCATGGAGATATGGAGCAAAAACAGAGAGAAATTACAATCAGAGCATTTAAACAAGGTGGTGTAGATATTTTTGTAGCAACTGATGTTGCAGCAAGAGGATTAGATGTAAATGATGTAACTCATGTATTTAATTACCATATACCTTTTGATAGTGAAAGTTATGTTCATAGAATTGGTAGAACTGGTAGAGCTGGTAAAACAGGTGAAGCTATTACTCTTGTTAGCCCAAATGAACTTAGAACAATTAAAAAGATAGAAAAAGATGTTGGAACAAAAATGGTAACTCAAGTTATCCCAACAAGACAAGAAGTTCAAAATACAAAATCTGATGAACTTATATCCCAAATTGCAGGTACACAAATTACAGAAAGAGCCATAAACTTAGTAAAAACTCTTCAGCATGATTTGGATATTGTAACTATATCTCATTTATTAGCGTCTATGCTACAAGAAAATCACAGTATTAAAGGTAAAGATAATATTGGATTAGGACTAGATGAGATAGAAAAACTTATAGAGAGAGCTATGCAAAACAGAGGAAATGACCGAGGTAGAGGTGGTGGTGGACAGAGAAGAAGAAGAAGTAGTGGTGGTGGAAATGATAGAAATAGAAGTGGTAGAGATGGAAGAAATAGAAACTCTCGTAGCAGAGGGGATAGAAATAGAGATTAAGTATGCCAAATAATGATAATAAAATAGTAGAATTATTAGAAAAGTCTGTAAAGAAAGCTTCTGTATCAATAGAAAAAGAGATGAGCTTTCGACCATTCTTAATGACACTAGATATTAATGGTATTGTTAAAACTATAGAAAATAGAGCATTATCCAATGAAGAGAGTTATGAACTCCTTCAGGATAGTATTCGTGGTAGAGTTATGAATAATGATATTAGTGTAGCACTATTAGTTACCTCTGATATGATGCCTTCAAAATATATAAAAGATAATATTCCAGTCCCAGCCATTAGAATACACCTAGAAGATAAAGATCAATTAGATAAGAAAATATCTGCTAGATTTATATATGTTCCATATACGCTACATAGAATTAAGAATAGTATAGATATTTTTCTCAAAGTTGGAGCACCTATTCCTGTAGGATTTCCTGCTGAATACTTATCTAAACATTCATAAATGTGTAATAAAGAAACATATAAAAGAGATAAATTCTTCTTAATAGTACTTTAATCAATTTGAAATTCCTTAAATGATAAAATTATGTTACCATAATTAAAATTCAAGGAATATATATGTCAAATTTACCAAAGATTATCTGGTCAAAAATTGATGAAGCACCAGCATTAGCTACTTACTCACTACTACCAATTGTAAATGCGTTTACACAAGCAGCAGGAGTATCTGTTGTAACTTCTGATATTTCATTAGCAGGTAGAGTTCTTTCAGCTATGGGTTTAGCAGAAGATGAACTATCTAAATTAGGTGAAGTTGTTTTAGAAGCAGATGGAAACATCATTAAACTTCCAAATATTTCAGCTTCAGTTGGTCAACTTAAAGATTGTATTGCAGAGCTTCAAGGTCAAGGTTTTGATATTCCTAATTTTCCTGAAAATCCAGCAAATGCAGATGAAGAAGCAATTCAAGCAAAATATAGCACATGTTTAGGTTCTGCTGTTAATCCAGTACTTAGAGAAGGTAACTCAGATAGAAGAGCAGCAAAAGCTGTTAAGAAGTTTGCACAAAATAACCCTCATAAACTTAGAGCATTCCCAGAAAATCCAAAGTCTTATGTAGCTCACATGGAAGGTAATGGAGATTTCTTCGGTAACGAAAAATCTGTAACTTCTACTAAAGCTCAAAAAGTAACTATTGCTTTGAAT
>JAMOSL010000024.1 GCA_027063105.1 Campylobacteraceae bacterium | reverse complement strand
CATACCTGCTAAAACTTCTACTTCCTGTTGAACATCTCTAGCTACTAAGCATTGAAAATTAGTTATTTTTGGTATGTCTTGAATCTTTTCATCTAAAAATAGTGTAGATTGTAAATGTTTTATATCTTTATGAAGAGTTACTGAATGTGAAGAAAATATTTGTTTGTATGTAATACTAAAATCATTATCTTGTACAGCTTGTAATTTATTTATAATTTCATATTGCCAAACTTCTAATTGAAGTGAATCATCACAATAAACTATTACCTCTTCTAAAGGTTTCATATCAGAAGATTTATTCCATAAACGAGCTTTAGTAAGTGTTTCTGGAAAAATATTACTCATTTTATTATGTAAATTACATATATCTGTATAATATTTACTATAACGAGTTTTGGTAGCTTGTACTTCTGGTAATTTACTTGACCCTAAGTCTAATGAATTTAAGAGTACACCTAAAGTACTATCTAGTTCATCAATAACACTTTTTTCATCTGTTTTTATACTTCTATCCCAAAATGTATCTGTCATTAAAAGAGCATTATGTGATAATTTTGTTTTCCAAATATTATCATCAGAATAAGGAATTAACCAATACTCTAGTAATAAATCAAGTAGAACATCAAAAGTACCTACCTTAACATTTAGTGCACCTGTAGTTGCAAATTTTCTTCTTATTGTTGCTCCACTTTGAGCATCTGGGGCTAGCATGAAATGTATTGACATTAGATTCCTTCAATAAAGTACAGATATTTAATAGTCTATTTTATCTATTTATAGTGAACATCCTATAATAATTATTCATATATTGTAAAACTGCTGAATATTATGATTTATAAACAACAGTAGAACAATATTACAATGCTTGATTTTTGATAACTACCCTCTTCTATCCAATTCTGTAGAAGCTTCTTTTGCTACATCAATATCTTCATCTTTTGAAAGTTGTTTTAATATTTTAACAGAAACAATTTCACTTGGTCTCCATTTTATTAAGCTATATCTAACCGATGCACTTTTATGATTAGCAAGGATTTTTACTATCTTACAGATATCACATTTAACATAATCATCAAGATTACAAGCAATAGCCATCAATAGCTTTGTATTGTTTGCATCAATAATTTTCATTAGAGCTTCATCACTAATATATTTAGCTAAATTACTATTTGAAAGTACACCTTCAACAACTTCTTGATTTGAATCATTTAGGAGTACTTGTATACTTTTTTTACCTATATTTTCAACCCTTGAAAGATACTCTCTAACCTCTGGGTTATCAGAAAATACTAAAGAATTAAATATTTCTTGGTTCTCTTTTATATCTGGAATATCTCGAATAACATATTCTAGAAATTGATGTCCTACTAAAACTTTTTTACCATTTATTAGTAACTCTGTTTTTATTGTTTGTGTTTGCATATGCAACCCCTTTATATTTTATAGTGTAATTATAAAGGTATGTAGAGACATCTTTATGTCTGGTTAATTAATTTATGACTCATTAATAAAAAATAATTACTTTCCTTGTTATTAATGGCTATTCTTTTCACAAGCTGTTCTGCATTATTCCAATCAAAAATAGGCTGGGTAAAGATATTATCAACTTCATCAATCATTTCATTGTAAATGTTATTTTCTTTTGTGTTAGCAGTCCATAGTTGAGGAATAGACTTCTTCCAAGTTGTTTCTGCCCACAAATCAGCTAAGATAATAATATACTCATATTTAATCTTATATTTAGTGAAATGCTTCTGTACAAATGCTCTATTAATTATTTTTCCACTTGAATCTCTAGGTTCGATGATTCTTTTAATATCATTGGAAATAGATGTTACTTTAGATTTATGTGAAAATCTTTTTGCCTCTATATAAAAAATTGCCTCATATTTAGGGGAATATATCATTCCGTCAATATGTTGTTTTTTATCTATCAATGGAAACTCCATCCATTCTATAACTTGATCATCTTTTAAAGTTTGAGTTAATGAATTTATATACAAATGTACTAAATTAGACTCAGTAAAACCGGTAGAACCTTTTGCAGGATAAAAATCACTTAAGATATTTGTATATCGTTTATACATTTTTTCAAATGAAGCATTTAAAATACTATTCATTTGTTTTCCAACATTCAATCTCATCAAAACTGATAATATCTATACCTCTATTTTTCCAAACACTATTAATACCTTTCGCAATGGTTTTAAATTCAGCCTTAGTAAATTCATCAGTCTTTGCATTATTACACCAATAACAACAAGCTACACAATTCTTATCTGTATATCCACCAAAGGCATCTATTTGGTCTATTTCCATAGTATAACCACGGCTTCTTTTTGTAAATAATTTTCCTAATTCTGCCAATTGATTAATTTGTCTAATAGTTACACCACAGTAATAACATTGTGCATCTTTAATCATTTTTTCAATATTTTCATCAGAAATTTTATACTTTGTAGGATCTAGTTCTTTTGTAGAAGCTAATTTAGGGATTGTGAATTTTCTCCAAATATTTCCAACTTTTTTACCATCATAATTATTTGTAGATGCTCCATGATAAAGTTTATTAACAGTTAGCCCATCAATTTTTTTTGCTTTTGAAACATCTCTAAGTTGATCAAAATATAAAGTATTATTGTAATCTCTTAAATGAATTTCTTTACATTTTGTAGCTATTTTACTGTTGTAAAAACCTATAATCCATTTCTCAATATTTTCTGGTTTTGATTTTGTCCAAGTGCTTTTTGCATAAAATGGTTCAATTAAAATTCTTTGATAATATCTTATTTTACCAGTTTCATATTCTAATATTTCATACCGTATATTTTCATCCTGGACTAGCCCAGAAGTCTTTTTTACTTCATCCCAATCAATCGAACTTGTTTTAATTGACATCATTTTCCCTCAATATTTTCTTAAAATATAAATCTCTTTTATACTTTTTCTTTTTAACATCATATCTTATAAAATTATATTGTTCATACATATTTACTGCATGATTATACTCTTTACTATCATAAGTGTATAAATGCAGATACTGCTTTTTCATTTTTCTCGCAATATCTATTGAAAAATTCAATAACTTTTTTGCATAGCCTTGACCTCTATGGCTTCCATCTATACAAAACCATCCAAGCCAACACATATCAATATCATCATCTTGTTCTGAATAGATACCTGTAAGACCAATAATATTATTTTGACTATCTTTTAATATCCAGTATTTGATATAATTGAGCCCATTATCCTTATATATATCTAGATATTTTCTTTTATTCAATGATGCATTTAGGAGTAGTTTTTCTTTATTGTGTGTATCTGGAAATACTTTCATTTGAAGTTTTTTAGCTGCACAAAGATCCTTTGGACTTAATGCTTCTATATTAAAAATTAACTCAGTTGGATTAAGCATTTCTATTACTTTATTTTCATCAAAATTTATTTGCATAATCTACCTTTTAAATACTTATTGGAGAATTATAAAGAAACTATCTTTTTAAAATATGTGTAATCTAACTCTTGATTTAAATAGTCTATAAACTTAGCTGATTCTTCCATCTCTGATTGTGCATTCCTTTTACTCATCTGTTTTATAATATCATCGGCATCTATAGTTTGTTCACATATTAATTTATTTTCATCATACATTTTTAATACACTGGCTCTAAGAGTGTTTACTAATAAAATATATTCAGATTTTGAGTACGTTACTAAATCATCCTTATTATTTTTAAAAGCCGCTAGAAGAGAAGATTCATCAAATGTTAATCCCATTAAATCATAATCCATCGCATAGATACAATATGTGTATATTTTGTCTGCTATTTCATTTATTTTCACTATTACCCCTTTTTCAAGATATCCTATTATATTATTTAACTTGACATCTTTATGTCTGGTTGTATTTTAGGAAGTCAAATTTAAACTACTTCAATCAAACTCTTCAACTCTTGTGAAAAGAAAATATTAAACCATTTTACTAATACTTGTTTCTCTTGTGTAGTTAAATCTTCATTATATTTTCGACTCGCTTGAACTACTTCATTATCTGAAATTTCTACAGCAAATTTAAGTATATTATCTTTAAAAAAACCATATATCATTGTTTCTTTATTTTTTATCATATCAAAATATCCAGACATACAATTATGTAATTTTTCTGCCCAATTAAAGAGTTCTTCACCACTTTTAGGAACCTTAACCTCATAACCATTTGTTTCAATACAAGAACTCATTACTGATTTTGTATAAGCTAATTTTTGACTTTTCATATATGCATATCGTTCTTCTCGTGAACACCTAACAAATTCATCATGTATAGATTCTACTCTACAAGGAACCTTTTTATAATTTTTTGTTACTACATCTATATTATGTATAAACTCACTAACAGCATCTCTAAATAAATACTTATTGCTCTTAAACTCTTTACTTGAAAATAATTTAAGTAGTTGTACTTCAGAATAATATTTTTTTAAAAATAAAATTATTTGATATAAATTTTCTTTTTCAATATTACTATGTCTTGAATACTCAAGTTTGAGAGTTAAAAATTTTGTGAGAATATTTATATCTTTAATACTTTTACAAAATACTTCAATAAATAAAGAATCAAACTGATTATAGTTATTCATCTGCTCAGTATAGTTTTGATATACAGCTTTTTTAATTGATTTAGCTTTTGTATTATTTGCTATTTCAATCAAAGCATCAGAAATATAAAAATCTTTATTTTGAAATTGGCTAGCATCAACCCAATAATAAAAATCAAATTCTTTTAAATTAAAATTCTTTAAAAAAAATGTTGCCATATTTAAAGTCAATTTTTTAGTTTTATCCTTTGGAATATTAAAATTATTATGTTCATTTATATATTGAGTCAAGTTGATTTTTAATTGTTCTAATATACCTTGTTCAAATCGTAATGAATAATTTTCTTTCAAATCCCCATTTCTGGATAGGCTTAATGTATATACTGGTTTTTTACCGTAGATTACTTTATTACTTGAAAAATCAATACTTTTAGGAATATTTATTGAATAACAGGAACTTACTACTTCTTCATTGTTCTGTAAATCATATTCATATAAAAAATTTATGTCTAAATTTTGATATAGAAAATGAACTATATTTCTCCAAGCATTATTTGCATCATGGAATTTTATATTTTCACATTCAGTACATTTGTACTTAAGTTTTTGACCTGGATTTTTTATGATAAATTCAGTACAGCCACAAGAACATATATATGCTTCAATTAAATAATTAGTTTTAATTTTTTCAAAAAATAAATGTGTTTGCTCATCAAAGTGTGTTTCTAATTTCCATCCAATCATAATACTAACTTTTATACATTTTGGATATATTTTGCAGGTAAAGATATTAACAACTTACTCTCCCCATCAGCAGTCTTGACCTTGCATTCACATTGATAATGCTCAATATTCATTATTTCAATAAAACTAGCTCCTAAATGAGCATTTAGAAATGTTCGTATATCCTCCATCGAACTTGGTGTTAAAGTAAACTTATCGGCTTGTATTACTCCATTATAATTTAACATAGTAACTCCTCATATTTTATACAAGAAGTTTATACACTTACTATGACATCTTCATGTCTGCTTTTAAGTTATCTCACGTACTGTTAGAATAACTTCAATACAAATTCTATTTGAAATTTTGTAATTGGTGAATTTTTAGTCTCTAGCTTTGAGTCCATTTTCAACTCTTCAATTCTTTGAACTAAACCCTTCCCTTTAAATCCATATTTTCTATGTAAATAAAATGCAAGAACTATACCTGTTCTTCCCAACCCTAAATTACAGTGAAGATATGTTTTTGTACTAGAATCAATTATATTTATAAGCTTATACAGAATATCTTTATCAGGAACTGTATTATCAATGATAGGTATATTGATAATTTTAAACTCCTTATTTAGAAGATTTAAATCATACATATTAAACTCATGTTCTTGCATCAAATTTATAATAGTAGTTATTCCCCTATTTTTTAATTCACTTATTATTTCATCTTGCATAAACATCGAATATGGCTTTTCACCTACACAAAGAATTTCATCTACTTCATATGCTGCTAGTTCTACAAACCCATCATAAAAATCAAATAAACTCTCCTGATTTTTCTCTCCACCATGCTTTTGAATTGTATCCTTTAAAATATCAATACTTTTAATTAAATCATTCTTTTCATCTTCAAGAGTTTGTAAATAATTTAATCCTGCTGTTGTATTGTTTTTATAATCAAGCATTATTTTTTTCTTTATTTGCTAAAAAGCCCATAACACTTGACCCTGAAATATTTTTCACCTCTATCTCTTTTTCTAATCTAATTAATAGGTCATCAACCCCTTTAAGAGGTCTAAATCTACTTTGTCTAACAACAGCAGCGAAATCCCCAGGAGTTAAGCATTTTAGACCTATAACTCTCTTTTTAAATGATAAAGAGGGTTTCAATAATTTTAAATCCTTACAATAAGAGACAAATATCTCCCAAGCTTGTTTAGGTTTTAAATAATTAAACTCTAACTTCAAGTCAAATCTTCTTAAACTAGCTTTATCGAGATTATCCATCAAGTTTGTTGTAGCTATAAATACACCATCAAAGTTTTCCATTTGTACTAACATCTCATTTACTTGTGTAACTTCCCAACTCTGTTTTGCTTGTGTTCTATCTGCTAAAAAACTATCCACTTCATCAAACACTAAAACAGCACCCTCTTCTTTAGCTTCTCTAAACGCATTAGCAATATTTTGCTCAGTACCACCAACCCATTTACTAATAAGATCACTTCCTTTTTTTAATAAAAATGGTTTGTTTAGAGTTTGAGCAATATATTTTCCAAATGCACTTTTACCAGTACCAGGAACACCATATAAACAAAGTCTTGCATTAGGATTTTGTTTTATACCTAGTGCTAATTCTTCTAAGTCCATATCACTATTGATGTAATTTGGATTATATAAACTAGGTAAGCTATCCGAACTATCTTGCAACTGTATATTTTCAAAACCCTGTGCCTTTAGAGTATTATTTAACAGATGAGTAAAAGCTTCATTGCTATCACTAGAATCTATGCTAGATATAACCTTAGCGGTAGTACTAATGAGTGCTGGTGCTATATGCTCATGCTTAGATAAAAGTTCTATACTCTTTTTGTCTAATAAATCATTACTATAATTCTTAATAATTTCGGCTCTTTTAGTTTTTGAAGGAATGGGCATCTCTATGCTCATGTCAAATCTTCTAATAATTGCATTATCAATACTATCTATATTGTTAGTAATCCAAACGGTAGGAATAGTGTTAGTCTCTAACACTCTATTTATCCAAGCTTTGTCTTTTTGTCTTTGAGGTGGTCCAAAAAAGCTAGAACTACTCTCAAAGATATCTTCGGCTTCATCATACATAAGTAGTGTTCTTTTATTGCTAAGAAGGGCTTGGGCACTCTTATATGCTTTTAATCTCTTTGTTCCATCAATTGGACTATCTTCATCGTCTGTATAGCTAACTTCAAAGAGTTTTGTTCTTAATCTTTTTGCTAACACTTTTGTAAGTTCTGTTTTACCAGTACCTGGAAGACCGTATAGTAGAATATTCACACCCTGCTGTTTTGTTTTTACAGCAGAAACTAAATATGGAAGCAATATATCTAAATCTTTTTCTATGTGCTTATAATCTTTTAATGATAAATCACTAGTTCCACAAGGTTTTACAGCATCTTTTATCATCACAGATATATCTTCATCAAGTCCAAGCATATTCTCTAAAAAAGAATCACTTATTGATTCTAGTTTGGAGTCCATTGAAGATTTAAAGTTTTTATCTATATAAACTAGAGATGATTTAGTTAGTTTAGAATTAGATGAAAATGCTTTTTCCACTTCAACTTTTGGAATATTGAGAATAACACTTATACTTCTTTTGAGTTGCACAGAATTAAACTCATTTCCAAGAAAGTTAATCGCATTTTCTAATACTTCATACTGTTTTAAAAGGATTACAAACTCTAAAATTTGTTCTTCATACGTATTAAGATTCATTAGCTTAGATATTTGATTTATATTGTTAGAGAGTACTTTAGTTGAAGTGAACACTCTTTGTTGCTCTAGTTGTATCAACTTATTTTTTAATACACTAATTACTTCTGATCTTTCATAGTTTTCACTATCCATTTCAGCATACTTATCTAAGCCAAGAAAATAAACTATATTTTCATTTCTTAGGTCACCATCTTTATCTATGAAGTCTCTATGTCCACCAAGATTCAGTATTATTCTAAGGATCCATAAAGTAGCTTTATCAACAAGTTCTTTATCCATTAAATCAGTAGTGGTAGTAGTTGGTCTTATTTTTCTGCTTCGTCTCATAATCAAACTCCTATGTTATTTATAGAAGTATACTTACAAGATTGACAGCTTTATGTCTGGATTATTCTTTATGTATATATTTACTTATTCAAGCATACTGTTTATCCACCAATTTGCACTTTCTTTTTGAGTATGATTTTGTAATAATTCAGTTATATCCGAAGCTATTTCATCTATAGCTTTTGTAGCTGGTTTATAAAGTACTTTTGAATAAAGTTTATCAAATATAGCTGGGCTGGGCTCTAAATTATTTAATATACTCTTAGGTACATAATTAGTTAAACTATCTGTATTGATAACATTACCACTTGTTCCAATAACAATAAACAGCTCACAATCTTCCAATTCTTTATGCAACTTTGCATACATAGGAGCCGCCTCTCCAAAGAAAACAATATTTGGTCTTAGTTTAGAATTACATGTTGGACACTTCTCATTGGAAGAATCCTCTTGCTTTTTATAACCTATTTCAAATGTTAGGTTACACTTATTATTTCTACATCTAAGCTCTGTCATAAAACCATGAAGATGTATTACATCTTCACTTGCCATTCCAGCCTTTTCAAAAAGATCATCTACATTTTGAGTAATAACAGCAATATCATTTTTATATTTCTTTTTCAATTTTGCTATAACGTTATGTGCATAATTAGGTGTTTTGTCTGCAAGTGCTACCCTTGCTTTATTATAAAAGTTTATTGTTATATCTTCATTCTTTTCTAAAGAATCTGCAGAACAAACAGTTGCCACATCATAATCATCCCATAAGCCACCACTATCCCTAAATGTATTTATACCTGATTCTGCACTAATGCCAGCACCACTTAAAATTAATACTCTTGCCATATCTCTTCCTTCTTCGTTGTCATTTTAAAAAATAATGCCTCAAGATCTATATATCTTGGTAAATTTACTAAAACTTACTTCAGTATTGCATTAATCCCTTCTAAAGCACCACAGTCTATTCCTATACCAATAGTTTCATCTATATCAAAATCTCTAGGGTTTATTCTAATAACTTTTGCATCTACTTTTTTAGCTATATTTTGACTTTTCAATCTTATAGTAGGAATATGTTTACCCGCACCCATTTCAATAATAACTAACTTCTTGTCATTAAGAATCAATTCTTGAAGCCATTTAGAATATGCGACTTCTTGTGCACGAGTTCTAGAATTATCCCAATCCCAGTCTCCAAACATCAATATATTCGGTCTTAAGATATCCCCACATTTATCACATAATGGTGTACTTAAGGCTTCAAACTTACTCATATCAATCTCTATATTTATTGCATCTGCACTTTTAATTCCTTTATGATGTCCACAACACTGTACATGATGGATACTTCCATGTACTTCAACTATTTTACTCTCATCAAATCCAGCTTTTTGAAATTGTCCATCAACATTAGATGTATATATAAAATAGTTGTCATTTTTTTCTTTAACCAGTTCAAATAAATATTTAAAACCTTCATGGGGTATTGTGTCTCGATATAGGTGTAATCTATGTCCATAAAAAGCCCATGCCAAATTAGGATCTGTTGTAAACCATCTAGGATTAGCCATATCCTCAAAACCTAAGCCTAAATCTTTAATGGGTGGATATGCTTTCCAAAACCCTTCATTTCCTCTAAAATCTGGGAGCCCACTATCAACACCCATTCCTGCACCAGCAGTAATTAATATTGCATCTGCTTCTTTTATAAACTGCTTTGCTATATCTATATTTTTTGTTAAATTCATTCCTAACTCCCTCTGTATATTATTAATCAACTGCCCATCCAGCTTCTATTAAAGCATCTATACTATCAAATATATATTTTTCATTAGACGTTCTATCTGTTATTACATACTTATTATCTATCAATAATAAGACACCATACATAGATTGTATATTCTTCATCATCGCCATAGGCATCTCTGACAACATCTCTCTTGTTAAATCTTTTAATTCATCTGTCCACATATTAATTCCTTTCCTTTTATTGTAATTACTGCCCTACTCTCTACAATATTTGCACTATCTTTAATAAGTTCCCCATTACAATTAAAAACATAAATTTGTCCATCTTTATGATGATAAGTATATCTTTTTATTTTTCCCCATATACCAATTTCTCCAGCTGATTCTTTGTAATGATTTAAGACTGTTGAAGATATTATTTGTAATACTTCCTTCTTAGACTTAAAGACTAAATCCTCTTTTTCTAATCGAATATTTCTCTGCCCTTCTGATACACATAATGCAAAAATAGGTTGAGTAGTTCGTTTAAAATCAGTATTTACAAAAATATAGCTATTGCAGTAACTATTAACTTCATTGTAAAGAATTTTACTTTCTTCTATCTCTAATAAAATTTCTTTTTGATCAATATCAAAGATGATTGCTAACTTTTTAATAAATTCTATTGCAGTATATTTAAAGTCATAATGCCCTGAATAAATCCAAGTGTATAAGCTTTTATGCTCTAAAAAATCTGTTAATGTTCTTAGCCCTCTTTTAAAAGATTGATATTCTAATGCTTCAATTAAATTCTCTTTTGAAATGTTACGAAGCTTGTCCTTTGTAATTTTTTGTATATTCATATAATTATCCTTTGGCGATACATTTTTTCCTTTTAGCTAACTAAAGATTTCTGAACCCATTTTGTGAGAAAATCAAATATCCACACCTCTTTACTTATATCCTCCTTGTAGCCTTTAATTGCTCCATATATAGCACAGTTTGTATCGGTATCTCCACCTGCAGCTACAATATATTTAAAGCCCTCAAGAAAAGTAAAGTCTCTTTTTAAGGCTTCAATTACAATATATAAGGAGTTAATAACCCAAGCAGTATCTCCTAAATGTATTTCTGATAAAATATCTTTATAAATTGATTTATCAAGAATATCTATACCATTTATAGCAAGGTCCAGTGATAATTTATTGGCTATAAATATAGTCTCATTTTTATGAGTTAATGCAGAATCATTATTCATCATTTTTAGAGCATCATCAAAGCTATATCCATCAGTAATTAATTTCAATCCAAAAGGTATAACTCGCATTAAAGCACCATTACCTTGTGAATCTTTATCTTTTTGATTTTCTACTAGTACTTTGTAAGTATGAATTCCTATTCCATCTTTTTGACCATCTGTAATAGCCCATTTTTTATATCTTTTTAATAACTCAGCTAAAATCATTTTTTTATTTATTTCATAATGCTTGAGTAATATATTAGCCATTTTAGTATCATCTGTAATCATTGGTTCAACTGGTTTATTAGGAAGTTTACTAATATCGAATGTAACTCCATACAAACCATCTCTCTCAAAATAGCTACCATATGAATCACCACAGGCTAAAGCAAGGAGTGAAGAATTGATATTTCTATATAAGTTCATTAGAATCCTTTAATGTAAACTTTTTATCTAATAACATTATATATAGTAATTTGACATCTTTATGTCTGGTTTTATTTGTAGTATTTAGTCGCTATAATTATCTATAAATAAATTTAGCAATCAATATGGGCATTAAATGTAAAATATGTGAGACTTATTACGAAGTCCCAGCAGATCAAAAGCTTCTTAATTGTCAACTTTGTGGATGTCTCTTAACAGAAGAAAATTATTTTACAATGAAAACTCAAGATATAGAAGAAACTGATGATTTAGATGATTTTTCTAATATTGAGAACTTAGATGATCTTGACGACTTAGATATTTTTGCAGATGATGATGACTTTGATGAAAATGATAATTCAGATGACATAAATATATCAAGTTATAATAATAATTTCAACATTACACAATTTTTAGAAGAAGAAAAATTAAGAATAAGATATCACGAAGAAAACTTTATTAATGATTCTTATTCTAATACAATTAAAAATATAAAAATATTTCCTCAAAATCTAATTAATACTCTTTATGACTATCAAGTTGTCAATGAAAAATACTTGCTTGCTAGAATTATTTATATGATGAAAATAGCTAGCACAGATGGAATTATCGTGCTGGCAAAAGAGTTAGAAACCGAGCCTAATCCTATATTGAGACTAGCCCTTGCTTATGCCATAGATGGCACAGAACCAAATACTGTACATACAATTTTAACTACTAAACAAGAATGGTTCAAAAAAATATACTTACAATATAGTCTATCCCCTGCAAAAGAAATTCACATAAATAAGATAATGTTAGAGTTTGACTTTATTATAGAATCGATAATGCTTCTTCAAGGTGGTTATACTGTTATTAATTTATATGAAAAATGCAAAAAATACTATCCCACATTTAATCTTACTTACAAAGATATAGCAGATTTTGAGGATTCACAAGAAAAATATTTTAAATCCTATAATGAATATCTTTTACTTAATGAAGAAGACTATAAACATATTCAAATAAAAGATAAAAAAGATATTACAAAATTATTAGATGTTTTTAATAAAAAAAGAGATTTACTTCAACCACTTGAGCTATATGTTCTAGAAGATATTCAAGCTCTAGCAAAGCGTTTTCTAATGTATACAAAAATTTCTAGAGAAGAAGGTATCTTAGCAAGCTGTCTAAATGCATCTCTACAAGATCCAAACATTTTAGTCCGACATCTATTCCAGATATTGATTTTAAATGAAGATTCAAATATCTATTCATACATCGAGAAATATAAACAGCATAATTTAGCAGAAGCAAAGAAGTACCATAATGATGATTTCATCCTTTTATATGAAAGAGAAATAGATTTAATCTATGCTCTTTCCAATGGGGTAAGAGCTGGAGATTCTCCAAGTACACAACTCTCTTTAATACTAAGTTTTATTCCTGAGTTTGAATTAGATTCTATTATTAAGAACTAATAACACATACTTTATTTACCTGTGAAATTTTCAATACTTTTATGAATAACCTTAGCACTAGGAACAACACTAGATGATAAGTCTAAATGAACATCTTGATCATCAAAGAATATATCAGCACCAAAGGCTTCTAATATCTCATACTTTTCACTTCCACCTAGAAAGAATGCTTCATCTATTCTCACACCCCATACATTTAGTGTTTGAATAACTCGCTCATGTGTTGGAGCACTTCTAGCAGTTACTAATGCTGTTCTTATTGGAGACTCTTCATCTTTGAATTTCTTTTGAATATTTGCGATAGTTAGTAGTAGTTTAGCAAATGGTCCTTTTTTCATAGGGTTATTTACATTTTCTTTTTCATGTTCCATAAAAGCATCTAGTCCATGCTCTTTATAGATAAGTTCACTCTCTTCACTAAATAGTACCGCATCTCCATCAAATGCTATACGAACCTGATCACCAAGTGAATTATGTACATCTTGATGAGATGGTAGTATCTTTGCAGCTGATACACCATTCTCTATGGCATTTATAACATCTTCATCACTTGCTGATAAGAATAAATCTACTTTGAATGCTTTTAAGTAGCTAGATATATCTCTACCACTTGTCCAACCAGAACGAACTATCTCTAAATTATGTTCATTTATAGCATTAGTTATTCTCAGACTTAGTGCTGCATTATTTTTAGAGAGGATTATGACTTCTACTTGTCTTTCATCTTCTGGAAAGTGATTATTTATCTTTAAAAGGTTATCAATAAGTCTGAATCCAGTACCCTTTTCTAAAGAACTATCTTCATTTTCTAGCTGGTACTTGTAGTAAGCATCTAAACCTTTTTCTTCAAATATTTTGTTTTCAGTTTCAAGGTCAAATAGTGCTCTTGAGCTTACTGCTACAACTAATTTGTCTTTTAAATCATATGCCATTATTTTTATAACCAACCTTTACTATAATCTATCTAAGTAATATATCTCTACTGGTTCTACTTACTATTGCGAAAATTTCATTAAATTTATCACTTACTAATGTAGTTGCATTTATATCAAACTTACTATTACTATAATATGTATCATCAATCTTATCAAGTATATCATCATCAAAATCCCACAAATTTATGTTATTTTTTTCAATAATATCTATCAATTCTTGCTTTGTTTCTATATAGAAAAAATTTCCTTCATTCATGTCTTTATATTCTTTAATACTATCAAAAAAAGATATTACATCTGATGTAGTATCTTTGATTTCAGAAAATTTAAATCCAAATGGAGGATATGAATTTTTATCAACATTTAAATCTAATACTACGGGATTAGTACTTTTATCAAGCATAGCAAAATTTCCTGCTGTATTATTTGGTGAAAAAGCACTGGGTAACTTCCATAAATAAGTATAATCATCTATTTTCAAATAACTGTCTTCAAATAACCAACAACTATACTTTTCTCCAGGAACAAGGGTTTCTTTAATATACATAATATTTTTTACACAAAAATCATCATAAACCACTTTAAACATTTCAAATAATTTTGTTTCATCTACTAGAGTACTTAGTTTTATATAATGTAATTTTGACTTTCTCATTTTTTTATCCTTTTAATATTATATAGAACATTAATTATGCCCCATTATTTTATCAAGTGTATATTTCATATCAACATCTAAATCCATATTTTTTCGCATCCAATTGATGTAACCTATATCACTATCACAAACATCACTGATCTTTTTACCTTTATGTTTTCCAAATGTAAAAATTTCTATAAAAATAGGAGTATTAGTAAGTTCTTCCATCTTTAACATAGGGTTAATATCTGGAAATTCTTCTTTTGTTAATGCTACAAGTTTTGACAGTAGTAACTTCATTACAAGTACATCACCTATAGCATCATGAGCCTTTATAGTTATATTGTGCTTATCTGCTTCTACTTTCTCGCCTTTATAAAGTTCAAGAGCATACCTTAGATATTGAAGTGCTTTTGATTTTTGTTCAGATAAAAGGTGTTTAGCAACCCTGAGAGTATCAATAATTCTAAGATTAGATACAAATCCTTCCTTCTCTATCATTCCCATATCAAATGGCATATTATGTGCAATAAGAAAATTTTCTTGATTATTTAGTTCTAATAATGTTTTATAAAAATTAGTTTCAATAAAAGGACCCTTGTGTTCTATTAGATCTGGTGTTATACCATGAACAGCCATCGCTTCTATTTTGATAGGTAATACCGTACTACAAAGTTCATCAAAGACTTCTACTTGACCCTTTGGATCAACAATCATTGCACCAACTTGTATAATTCTATCTTCATCTAGTGTACCTGTTGTTTCAGTATCAAACAGTATGTATTTTGCCATTATTTTTCCTTTAAATAGTTTGACAAATCTTCATCTATCATATCTTGAATCCATTGAGGTTCTATTACCCTCATATGAGGAAGCCAATATTTTATTATTGGGAGTATTTCCATCTCATGAGTTATTTTTATAATAAATTCCATAGTTCCATCTTGCGAAAGAGTTTCAATACTCTGCATAGGCAGTGGTCTTCTACTAAAATATTTAGTAGCAATTTTATCTGCATATATTTTTACTTCAAATGGTTCAACATCTTTTTGAAACCAAATAGAAATAGAATTATCTAATAGGTTTTCTAGTTTCGCATCACTTTTGAATATTATCTTAGTTATCTTGGTGTTAGTAATATTTTTTAAATAATACTTTTTTAATGTATCATCTTTCAATGCTATTAAATACCAAAATCCTTCATAATTAGCTATCTTTAACGGCTTTAGTGTTGTTTGATAAACACCATGTCTTTCATCATCATATGAACATTTTATTTCTAGTTTTTCTTTAATAGCATTCTCTAAAATTTGAATTTCGTTAAATTTATCCGTTATATCTTCTATATTTAATTTTGTGTAAATAGGATTAAAATCTTCATTTTTTATTTTTGATAATAATTTATGAGATTTAGTCGCAAATTTTCCACCTATACTCTCAGTAATTTTTTCAATAATATCTAAAACTATTTCATCTTCTAATGACTTTGTTTTCTCAACTTTATAGCCATCTTGCATTTTCCACTTTTTATTTTCTTGGTAAATTGGAAAAGAGATTAGTCGTTCATTAAAATCTCGTTGGATTGTTCTATCACTTGTATTAAACTCTTTTGCTAATTCCTTAACAGATAAAGCCTCTCCATCATTAAGTCTTGATAGTATTAAAGTAAGTCTTGTAAGTATTTTGTCATAATCATGTTTATATGCCATTAATAACCTTTAAATCATATAGTACATTCTATCTCAATAAATTTAATATGTGTATTATTCCAAAAACTTTGGACACCTTTATGTCTGGTTTTACACATATTATTAAATATATGAAATTTACTCTATTAAAGTATTAAAAAATCTTTTATATGTTTAAAATGGGCTTCAATACCTTCAAAACCATGGCTACCACCTTCCTCTACTATCATATTTCCTTCACAAAACTTATCTATTGATTCTTGTGGGTTTAAGAGTTCATCACCATTCTGAACAAGAAGTAAAAATATATTTTTATCAATATCTTCTTGTATATAATTCTTTAGCATATCAATGTGATTTACATTCCAATTAAAACTACTATTGTCATAAAAACTTGGTGCAGTTCCCACATAGGCATTAAGAGTCCTATATGGGGAAATGGAGGGATTTAATAGCACTGCTTTTAATGAGTATTTTTGTGATAAATACATGGTATAGAATCCTCCTAAAGATGAGCCAATAAGTGTCACATCTTTATTATATGATTCTATTAATTCCTCTAATGTTTTAATAGCTAATTCTGGAATATAAGATAATGAGGGAGCAATAAAGTCTATTGACTGCTCTTTAAAATATTTTCTAAATGATATAGCTTTACTTCCTTCTCCACTGCCACCAAACCCATGAATGTAAATAACCATAATATGTATCCTTTTTCTTATTAAAATGATGTACCGTCTAAATTAAACACTCTCTTTTAAAAACCTCTATACTCATTAGGTATAAAAGCACCCTGCCCTATCTCTAATGCTACTTTTAATTCATTTATTAATCGACTTGCATCTTTTGGAAGCACTCCTGATAGATGTAAAGCATTTGAAGCATGATTAGATCTAAATATTATTTTATTTATAGGCAGTAATAATTCTAAAAATCTTTTTTGTTCTTCTAATATACGAAAATCATCTAATGGCTCAAAATCACTAAAGTGTTTGTAAAAATTATCTTTAGCATCTTCTTCTAAGCCTAATTGCAAAGTAGATAAATAATTAACTTTTGTTCTATTAATAATTTTTGCGGTTTGAGTTATATGCTCTTGAGAATATATAACTCCCCCTATTCCTAGTATGACTGTTGCTGATATTTTTATACCAGCAGATGATGCAAGGTTAAGTGATTTAATTATATCACTTTGCTCTACTCCCTTTGTAATTTTCTTTAATATTAAATTGCTACCTGTTTCTATTCCAAAATAGATTAAATTTAACATATTTTTTTGTAGCTTTACCAACTCATCATTTGATTTTGAAAGGATATTTTGAGTTGATGCATAAAGTGATACTCTTTTTAATTTTGGAAACATTTTTTGAAGATAAGATAACAATGTTAACAAGTGTTCAGTTTCTAAAGCCAATGCATCACCATCAGCTAAAAAGACCTTCTTCGTATTAGGATAGGATTTAGCTAGGATATCTATATCTTTATAAACATCTTTTAGATTTCTAACTTCATATTTTTTAGTTTTATACATAGAACAAAAACTACAATTATTATAACTGCACCCAAGAGTAACTTGAATAATAATATTATTTGCTTCTGCTGGTGGTCTAAAAAGAGGATAGTAATATTTAATCATAATCCGATTATTATATCAAAAAGGTAGTAATTTAATAGTAGTACTTTTATATATTTCGCTAGTTACTATCTAAGAATAAAAATGTTATAAATATGATTATAGAATTTTAAACAT
>JAMOSL010000023.1 GCA_027063105.1 Campylobacteraceae bacterium | reverse complement strand
ATTTCATAAAGCTATTGTTCAGAAGGGTGAGATTTTTATAGATTTAGCAGATGGAACTCAAAAGAAAATAGGAATGACTCAAGCTCATTTAGAGGCTGATGCAGGTAAAAATATTCATAATGGAGCAATATCTAAAGTGGATTTAAATCGTGCAGGTACTCCACTTTTAGAAATCGTATCAGACCCTGATATGAGAAGTTCAGATGAGGCTGTTGCATATCTTAAAAAACTTCATTCAACTGTTCGTTATTTAGATATTAGTAATGCAAATATGCAAGAGGGTAGCTTCAGATGTGATGTAAATGTATCCATTAGACCTAAAGGGCAAGATGAATATGGTACTAGAGTAGAGATAAAAAATATTAATTCATTTAGATTTGTAGCTTCTGCTATCGCTTATGAAGTTCAGAGACAAACAGAGGCTTATGAAGATAATATTTATAAGCAAGAAGTTCGTCAAGAGACTAGATTATGGGATGTTGATAAAGGTGAAACTAGATCTATGAGAGGAAAAGAGGAAGCAGCTGATTATAGATATTTTCCAGACCCAGACTTAAGACCTTTAGTTGTTACAGATAAAATGATTTCTGAAGCAAAAGAGATGCCAGAACTTCCAGATATAAAAGTTAAAAGATATATAGAAGAACTTGGAATTAAAAAAATTGATGCTTTAGTTTTATGTTCAACAAAAGAGTTAGCATATTACTTTGAAGATATGTTAAAGAGTGGAGCAGAGTCTAAAACAGCTGTGAATTGGTTAAATACAGAACTTTTAGGACGACTAAATAAGGGTGGCTTTGATATTACTACTTCCCCTGTATCGGCATATAAATTGGGTGAACTCGTATCAAAAGTAGATGATGGAACGATTAATGGTAAAGGTGCTAAAGAGATATTAGATGCTTTAATGGAAAAAGATGAAGATATATCAAAATTAATAGATTCAATGGGACTAACACAAGTTAGTGATGATGGAGCTATTTTAGAGATTATTGACGGAATTTTAGAAGCTAATCAAGATAAAGTAGAGCAGTATAAAAGTGGTAAAGATAAATTATTTGGTTTCTTTGTTGGTCAGACTATGAAAGCTAGTAAAGGTTCAGCAAATCCTCAAAAGGTTAATGAATTACTTAAGCAGAGACTTTCATAGGAATATAAAATATGTTAATTAGAGCTATTCTAAACTTTGCATTTGCATTGAATAGCTCTATTCGTTATAAATTAATTAAAAAGTTTTTTTATAATATTCTTTGTAATACAGATTATAAATATAAAAAATACTTTGATTTATTTATGATAGTTTTAATTATAATTTCTATTACTATTTTAGTTTATGAAGTAAAAGTTGCTATTCCCTATTGGATAGATTTCTTTGATATTTACATCGTAACTAGTATATTTTTAATGGAATATATTTTAAGACTATGGGTATATAACGATTGGCACTCGAAAGTTGTAAAAGATTATGAAGAATCTATTTTCTTAGATAAATCTTTTGACCTATGGACGCCAACTAGATTCATACTAATGGATAAAATATCATATCTATTATCTCCATCTGCGTTAATTGATTTATTAGCTATTCTCCCTGCATATCATCCAATAAGAGTTCTGCGTATTTTTATTCTATTTCGAGTATTTAAGCTATTAAGATATACCAAAAGTATACATCAGTTTATAGATGTATTATCAAATAAAAAATTTGAACTTTTAACTCTACTTTTTATACTATTCTTTCTTGTTGCAACTTCAGGAATTGCTATATATGTTATTGAAGAGGAATATAATAAAAGTATAAATTCTTTATTTGATTCTTTCTATTGGGCATTAATAACAATATCAACTGTTGGATATGGAGATATATCTCCTGTTACAAAAGAGGGAAGAGTTATATCTATGCTAGTTATTTTAAGTGGTATTGCTATGATCTCATTTCTAACATCAATTATTGTATCAGCTTTCTCTGAGAAGTTAGGTGAGTTAAAAGAGAATAGAATGATAGATGAGATTAATAAGAGTAAAGAGTTTCTAATTATTGGTGGTTATGGACAGATGATAAAAATATTTCTTAAAACATATAAAGATGATAATATTCCATTTAAATATATAATTATAGAGAAAGATATAAGTATGGTTAAAAGAGCTATAAAAGACGGCTATAATGTTATTCATGATGATGCAAGTGAATATGATGTTTTAAAACGATTTAATGTTAAATATAATAAAATCAAGTTTTTGGTATTGACTAGAAGTGATATAAATAATATATATATGACACTGAATGCAAAATCAATATCAAGAAGTATTCAGGTTATTACAAGAGCTAATGATGAAAAGATGGCTAAAAAATGTTATCTTGCAGGAGCAAATCAGGTATTGATGCCAAATATCATTGCTAATCGTATGTTGGTCACAGCTATTACTAAACCAGCTATGTATAGAGCTATCTATGCGATGTTGACAAATGAACATATTGCACATTTAGATGAAGTTAATATTTTAACCTATAGAAATTTAATAGGTAAGAAATTAAAAGATATAAATTTTAAAGAGTACAAACTTCTATTAATAGGAATGGAGTCCATAATAGAAAAAGAATTTATATTTAATCCGTCTTTAGATATCGAACTTGTTTCTGGTGATATTATATTAATTATGGGACAGAGAGTAAGCATAAAATATTTTAAGAATAATAATATAAAATAAGGAAATTGATGAATTATAAAAAGGCTTTTTTGTTTGGTTATGGAAAAGATTCAGTGTTTGTAGCAAGTGAGTTAAAAAGAGATAATTTTAAACTTTTTATAGTTGTAGATGATAAAATATCTTATGATAAAGCCTTAAAAGATGGATATAGTAATATTTTTATGGTTGATATTACAGATGATGATAAACTTATTAATTTAGATATTCAACAAGAGGATTATCTAATATGTATGATGGATGATAATCATTTGAATATATTCTTAACGCTATCTTTACATAGTTTATTCCCTGATGCAATCATAGTTGCTTTGTCAAATTCTCTTCATGCTATGCAGAAACTCAAAATGGCAGGTGCTACACGAGTTATTGATACATATCAAGTTAGTGTAAATAGAATTTATAATATTATTAAAAATCCAATTGCTACTAAATTAATAGATAGTTTACTTTCAACTGAGGCTGATTTATCTTTTAGAGAGATAGATATTCCAGATAATTCATT
>JAMOSL010000022.1 GCA_027063105.1 Campylobacteraceae bacterium | reverse complement strand
GACTATACAGGAGATAGAAACTATTAAAGATAGGTTACAAGAGTTTGATATAGAGTTCCTATCTTTGAGTAATCCTAAATATCCAAATGGCATGACTGATTTAATAAAATCTAAAAAAGCATTTCCTACACGAATGATTAAAACTTGTACTCAATTACTTAAGATGATACCAGCAGTTGAATATTATAAAAGTTTAAACGATTCTGGCCATAAAGTTATAAATTTAGTAGGCAAAAGAAGAGATGAATCTAAAGATAGAGCTAATACACCAGATAGTGAAAATTATCCTTATAGAGATTGGAGTTTTGATATTTATTATCCTATAGCTGATTGGACTGAAACAGATGTGTATTCTTTTTTAGATGAGTCTTGGGGTATTCCGCAATCATATTTCAATGGTAATAAAAGAGTTGGTTGTGATGAATGCTTCCAGTCTGATTTAAAATCTATTTCTCTTATGAGTGAAGATAAGATTATTAAAATGCAAGATGTAGAGCTAGAAGTTTCTAAATCATATAAAGATAAAATTCCTACTTTCTTTTTTAGAAGAAACAGCACCTTTCCCGATGGCTTTGCTCCTATTAGAGAGATAGTAAATTATGCAAAAGAGAAATATAACTTTAATTATTTTACATTTCATACACGTGCATTAAAAAAGATGTCTGAAAAAATAGGTCAAAAGGCACTTAGATATAAATTTATTCAGTCTGGTTATCTCCCAGATAAAACAAACTTCTCAAAATATGTAAATGGAAAACTTTCAGTTCCTCAAAATATGCAGTTTGATATTGAGTTACTTACATCAAAGATACTAAATGCAAAAGAGAGAAGTGAATTGTTAAAGTTTGAAAAATTAGAAGAGATTCAAAGTGAAGATATTAATTTATCATGTGATTGTGAATCTTATAATTTGTTGTAATATATTACAACTTTTAAGGATATTATAAAAATGAATAATCAACAAATATTTTGGCAATTATTAAAAATCTTTAAAAAAGTGCTTTACATGATAAAAAGAAGTAAGAGAAGAAAATGATTAAATTTGATCACTATTCAAAACTCTATTTAGAATTTAAAGAGCATGAGTTAAAGCCTTCTACATTTTATAAATATGTAAATATCGTAAATTCTCGTATATCTCCATATTTTAATGATTTAGAAATAAAGATGATTAAACCATCAGATATAAAAAAGTGGTTATATAATATAGATGATGTGGGTAATAAATCTAAAAAACATTATTTAGGTGTACTTAGTGGTATTTTTCAAGAAGCTCTTTATGATGATGTTATCTCAAAAAATCCAGTTAAACAGATAAGACCTCCTAAATATAAAAGACCTGAAATAAGTCCTTTTAGTGCTGATGAAGTGCATCAAATATTAGCTCATGCTAAGAACTATAATTATAAACATTACTTAGCTATTGCATTTTATACGGGAATGAGAAGTGGAGAGATTATAGCTCTTAAAAAAACAGATATAAACTTCAAAACAAATATGATTAATGTTTCTCGTTCTCGTGGTATCTTTGGAGAGAGTACACCTAAAACATCTTATAGTATTAGACAAATTCCTATACTTGATATATTAAGACCTTTTCTTTTAGATATATGTCACTCTCATGAGTATGATTACCTCTTTATAACTCAATATAAAAAACCCTATAGAGATAATAATGTATTTACTTATAAGTTTTGGCAACCATCATTAGAAGAGTTAAATATAGAGTATCGTAGACCTTATAATACTAGACATACTTATGCTACAAATATGCTCTACAATGATTTAATTGTTCCTGTTAAATTAGCTCAATTATTAGGTCATGCAAATACTCAAATGGTTTATGATGTATATGTAAATTATTTAGAAAAACAGTTTGATAATTTTGACAAATCTATTCAGGTTTATAAATAAGGGGTAAGTAAGGGATTGTTTAGTTTATAAATATTGTCTTGAAAGTTCGTAAAATAGGGAGTTGTGGTGCGCAGAGGGGGATTTGAAAAAGTCTTACCCTAAAAATATTTTTTTTTATTATTAAAATTCTTTAGATATACTTCCATTGTTACAAATTATTTATCTTTTTTTGGGCTTTGGAGTTTCTTTTTTAGAGGGTTTAGGGAGTTAGTCGGTATCCCCTGAGAAAGGAGATAACATATGTACATTGTACTTGCATTAGTGGTTTTAATGGTGTTTGCCCCACCGTTATATTAAAATAGGGAGCTTAGGCTCTCTTCCACTTATGTAATTGTAACAAAATATTAGAAATATTACGAATTTAATAGATTTATTACTTCTTATTTTATTGGAATAACTCTATACTCAATTACATCGTTATTCTCTTCTATATATTTAAAAGCTCCCCTTGTTAAGCACTCTTTAGAAGTAGCATATAATATTTTGACATCTTTCTCTTTTATAAGTTTCCAAAACTCTTTATTTTCTTTTAAGTATTCTCTTATATCCATTCGTGTTGCTTTTATCTCTTTATGACTTATTTTCCAACTAGCCCAGTCTTTGCATTGAATAAAATAAGCATGATTATCTTTTCTTACAAATAGATCTATACCTTTATCTTTTCTTCCATTTTGTTTGCCATGTTCCCATACATAGTAACCTTTTTCTTTAAAATAGTTTGCTACATGAGCCTCATATCTTTTTCCTTTTTCAACTTTTTCTTTGTATGTTAATTTTTTTGTATTCTTAGAAATATAAGCTGTTTCTTCATTTTTCTTCTTTTCAATTTTTTCTAATTCTTCAATCTCTTCTAATTTCTTTCTATTAGCTTCTTTTTGTATTTTAAGATTTTCTTTATTTTCTTGATGAATCTTTTTAAGTTCTTCAACTTCCCACTCTTGTTTTATTCTTTTATCTCTTTCAGGTAATTTTTTTTCTAAGTATTTCACCATCCAAATAATAAAACCTACAAGAAATAAACTTGTAAATATAAATAAGTAATTCATTATAAACCTATTTCTGCAAGCTCTGCCATCATAAGATGATAAAACTTCTTTGTTTTATGTTCTGGGAGTTTATCTATTGCTTTAATCATCTCTTGTTTTAAATAGTCTGTATTATTTAAATCTGGAAAATTTTTATTATCTTCAAAGTGCTTCATCACTATTTTATGTAATTCAGGTCTATTTTTTTCCCAATTCTTAATAGTGTTTTGATCAACTCCTAATATTTGTGATATTTCTTTTTTTGTCATAATAATTACCTTTTATTAAGTATACATTCAATTTAGTTTAGATAT
>JAMOSL010000021.1 GCA_027063105.1 Campylobacteraceae bacterium | reverse complement strand
GTCCAAACTGTGATGCTATGGAGTTAGATGTGATTGATGGAGAAGATATATATCTTATGCAGTTAGAGATGATATAGGTATTTTGGTAACTTTCTGAAATAGTCAATAATCATATAGTCATAGGGGGTGGAATAGCTTAGGAGTTATCTGATTATTGGGTCTAAAGATGGAGTGAAGTTTGTGAAACTAGACTCTTAAAAAGCAGCAATTCTAACTCTAAAAATATCAAAAAAGTTACGAAATGAAACAAAATTATAGTAAATATCATATATTGGTAGGTCGGCAGTCTCCGACTCCGACAATTGCTATTAAAATTTAATATTAAAGTCTATGTTGTAGTTAAAGTCGGAGTCGGAGACTCACGACCTACGGTTAAATTATATCTTTTAATAAGTTATAGCCGTTATATTGTGATTTTATCCTAGAGTTAGAATTGCTGGGTACATAGGGAGTTTTGGTTGATTTATGGTTAAAATATGCGTTTGTTAGGAGGATATTTATTTTTGGTTTTTATGGTAAATGACTATTTTTAGGGGGAACTTGATCACGGAAGATGGGGGAGAGCCATTTATCTCAGTTGCCATAAGTGACGATATGCTTACCAATACTCCACAAATTATTGTTTTCATACTCTTATTGTACCTTTTTTTCTTAATTCATTGGCATTGAGCTCAACTACTCTACTGCAAGAAGTCTATTGTGATAAGGTCAAGTTATTTTCTATGGAAATATTATTGGTTTTTGTGAAAGATGGTAAACCTGTTAGAATACCACCACTTTATAAAGATTTTCTATTATAAAAAATGACCTAATTCATCTTTTTTTGTTTTTAGATAATCTTTGTTGTATGGATTAGGTTCTATTTGAATTGGCAATCTTTTAACAATATTTATTCCATTAAGAGATTCTATTTTCTTTGGATTATTGGTTAATAATTTTATAGATTTAATATTAAAATCTTTTAGAATGAATTCTACAATATCATAAGTTCTCTCATCAGCTTTAAATCCTAATTGATGATTAGCTTGGATAGTGTTTAACCCTTTATCTTGTAAGGCATAAGCATTTACTTTATTTAGTAAACCAATATTTCTACCCTCTTGACGGTGATATATAACTATTCCACCCTCTTCAGATATAGTTTTAAGCGCAAATTCTAACTGTTCTCCACAATCACATTTAATTGAGCCTAAGGCATCGCCTGTTAAACATTCTGAATGAACTCTAACAATAGGTTCATTGGATAAATTATCAGTAAAGATTGCTAAATGCTCTTTATCATTTTCTTTAAAAGCTTTTATTTTAAATATTCCATATTTAGTTGGAAGTTTGGCTATTTGCGATATTATAATATTTTTCATGAAGAAATTATACTTTATAAGTGCTAAGTTTGAGATTTATTGAGAGAGGTCTATTCTCCTCTCTTCAAATAATTAATAACAGTCGTTAAGAGGTGCAATTATATCAACTGTAATATCACTATTTATATCAAATATATAATAATTTACTCCAACATCAATAAGTCCTGCATCAGTATCAATAATATAACTACCACCATCATTATCATACATATTTATAGTCAACTCATTTGTATCAAAATCACCATAAAAATAATCAGATCCTCTATAATAATTATATCTGCCATGGCAATATTCTAGTATTACTAGTTCACCATTATCATTATATCCTTCTAAAGAGTATCCATCATCTAAATCCGTTATATCAATAGAGTATAGTATATCAAAATCAATTGGCTCATCTGGGTATATAATAGGTTCTTCTGGGTATACAATAGGTTCATCTGGATCAATAGGTAATATAGTATCAGGAGGTGTTACTATTATTACTGGTGCTTGAGATATAGGTGTACTACTACTACTTCCACATCCACTAAATATAAATAGACTTGAACTCATAAGAGTTATACTAAGTAATTTTTTCATTATTAAATTTCCTTTTTATTTATTGTATTCTATCAATTGTTATATATTAATGTCAAGCAATTTGGAAGATATTTTGATATAATTAAACTTATATCTGAATAAGGAACACTATTATGACTAATCAGGATATGGAGCAGATCCGAGAGTTACTAATCGGGGAGTTTTCAAAAGAGACAAGAGATAGACTAGATAGGCTAGAAGCCCATATAGAAGATATACAAGATGATAATCTACAGAATATAAGGAATCTTTCAAAAAGTCTAACTGGAAAAATAAATCAAGTACACAAAATGTCTCAAAATAGTCATCAAAACTTAGAAGATTTACTAAATAAGAAACTCAGAGAACAAAAAGAGCTTACCGATGATGAATGTAAGGAGATTAAGAATGAATTAGATATTCAAAAAGATTTTACAATGAAATCCTTAAATATATTGAAGAAAAGTATTACCTCAAATATAAAATTTTTAAAAGAAGATATGATAACAAGGAGTGTATCTAAAGAATCACTTTCTAGTATATTTTTAGATTACTCACTAAGATTAAAAGAGTCAAGTATCGCAGATGAACTAATAAATGAGATTGCTGATGGAAGATGACTTTTCTCAATTAAGAAAGCTTCTCCTTAAAAGTGAAATAGACAAGATAGATAATATTACAAAAGAGATAACATCTTTAAAGAATCAGCAACAAAAAGATATATTAGTAGACAATTTATCTATAATAATAACAAATATTTTATCAAAGAGTATAGAAAATAATCAACAACAACTATATTTAACTCTTCAACCAATAATATCTAAAGGCGTAATGGACGAGTTGAATGTATCTAATAATAATTTAAAAGAGGTATTATTTCCAATTATCTCTTCATCAATTCAGGAGCAAGTTCATAATCAAAAAGATACTATTGTTGATGCGTTATACCCTATTATGGGAAATATGATTAGTAAATATGTATCAACAGCTATTAGCGACATGGTATATGAAATAAATAATACAATCCAAGGTTCACTATCATTTGATAAAATTAAAAGAAAAATAAAGTCTAAAATATATGGTATTAGTGAAACTCAACTGCTAATGCAAGAGACAAATTTTGTTAAAATCAATACAATTTTCCTAATACACAGAAAATCAGGTCTTCTTATTATTGATTTACACAGAGAAGATGAAAGAAAAATAGAGGAAGTTGAAATGGTAGCTGCTATGTTGAGTGCAATTAAAATCTTTGTAAATAATTGGATTAGTAGTCACAATACTATGAGTGAAATCAGCAAAATAGAGTATGGAAATTCGTCTATTTCTATAGAGAG
>JAMOSL010000020.1 GCA_027063105.1 Campylobacteraceae bacterium | reverse complement strand
ATGATATTATTCATATTGGACTGAAAGAAGTATATATTAAAGATAAAAGAGCTATCTATGAATTTGAAGATGGTAAAAAAATTCGTGCTAACTCTCAAGATAGTGAAGAAATAGTAAAACTTTTTGAGAGATATGAGTATATTTAGTAATGTAAGCTAATTTAGAGTTAAATAATTTTATAATTTGTCAAAAAGAGTTTTAATATGATAAAAGTTGAATTTTTAGGTCCTATTGGAAAAGAGCCTGTAGAGATAGAAGCATCTACATTAAGAGAGTTATCTTCTAAATTAAAAGCAGATAAAGAGTTATTAGAATGGTTAGATATTTGTGCAGTAGCTATTAATGATACAATGGTAAATAATTTAGATATTTCACTTAAATCAGGTGATAGAGTCTCTATTTTACCACCTGTTTGTGGAGGTTGAAATATGGAATTATATGAAGGTTCATTGGATACAAAAGAGATTTTTGGGCGATGGCTAGATGAACAATCTAATTCAAATTATGGAGCTTATATTCCATTCGTTGGAACAATTAGAGCAGAAGACAATATAGATGCTTTAAGCTTTGATATTTATGAACCAGTTTTAAAAGCTTGGTTTGATAGTTGGCAAAAAAAAGCTGAAGAGAGAGGAGCTATTGTAAAAATGGCTCACGCAATTGGAGATGTTCCAGTTCATACCTCATCTTATGTATCAGCTGTTTTTTCTCCTAAAAGAAGAGTTGCACTTGAACTTATAGATGAATTTGTAGAAGATTTTAAAGCTAATGCTCCAATCTGGAAATATGATATTATTGATGGAAAACGGATATATGCAATAGATAGAAGTAATCAAATGGATGGAGCAGGATTGTTAAGTTAATTATATTTATAATCTTCTTTACAGTTTTATTGGACTCTAATGATTTAAAAAATCAATTTAACAAAATAGATATAGATGAAAAATATATTATTAATTTATTAATTGAAGAGAAAAAAAGATTAGCAATTAAGAAAGAAAAAGATAGATTAAAAAAACTGGAGATAGAAAGAAAAAAAAGAGCTAGACGTATAAGAATAAAAATAACTCTATCAAATCAGATAATGAAAGTATCTAAAGGTGGAAAACCATTATATAAATGGAAAGTATCAACAGCTAGAAAAGGTTACAGAACGCCTATAGGAAAATATAAACCTATATATTTGGAAAGATTACACCTATCCAGAGAGTATGAAAATGCAAAAATGCCTCATTCTATTTTTTTTAAGGATGGTGGATATGCAATTCATGCAACTAATGCGATAGATAAGTTAGGAGAGAGAGCTTCTCATGGTTGTATAAGATTACACCCTAAAAATGCAAAAAGATTATATCTTTTGGTGTTAAAATATGGTAAAATAAACACATCTATTGAGATAAAACATTAATATAAAGGAAATACAAATGTTACCATCAGCTTTAACAAGTACAAACAGAACTTCAAGAGGTAAAACAGAGACTCATCTAAGATGGTGGGTTACGCTCATTATGTCAATGGCATTATCTATTGGAACTTGGAATCCATCAGGACATCACTTTGTCAATTATATTACTAATTCTAACTTATTGACAGGATTTACACCTTTTGGTATTTTATTAATGGTTGCTATGTGGCTCTTAGCTATTAAATCTATTTTTCAAAGCTTGAAATTATCTGGTGTAATATTTACCGTTATAGTAATATTAGCATTTATTTGGGGACTTCAGCAATATGGAGTAATTAATATAAAAGATTTAACACATATTGGTTGGCTAGCTACAATTGGAATGGGTTTTTTAATTTGGTTTGGACTCAATGCATCTATTCTTTGGAAAAAAATTACAGGTGTATATGCAACAGATGATGTAGACGAAGAGTAGGAATATAATTGAAAAAAGCAATATTTCTTCTTTTAACTATTAGTATAACTTTAGTGTTTATACTATTTTGGCAAAGTAAAAACCCTTCAAATGAAATAGATAAAAAGGGTGTTGTTACAACTATTTATCCAATTTATTATATTACTAAAGAGATTGTAGGTGATGAAATTAATGTGGATAGATTAATTAAAGCAGGTAGTGAAATTCACTCTTTTTCTCCTACGCCTCAAGATATGGTGTTATTATCAAAATCTAAACTATTGATAACTTTAGGTGCTTCACTTGAACCTTGGGTTGATAAACTTTCTAATGCTACTAAAGTAGATATTCTTTCTCTATCTGATAATTTAGATTTAATTCATCATGAAGAACATATAGATCCTCATATTTGGTTAGATTTTAAAAATGATATAAAGATGATAGATAGTATAAAAAACAAAATATCAAAAATATATCCATCTTCTAGTGAAATCTTTTCTAAGAACGCGATAATATTAAAAAAGAAATTTGAAGCTATGGATAATGAGTATAGAAATGGATTAAAAGAGTGTAATCAAGATGTTATTTTAGTTACGCACAATGCTTTTGGATATATGCAAAGAACTTATGGATTTAAATCAAAAAGTATTATGGGAATTTTTGCTCATTCAAGACCAAATGCATCTAAAATAGCCCAACTTAGTGACGAGATAAAAGAACAATCTATAAAGATTATGTTTTTTGAACCAATGTCATCAAATAAAAGTGCTAAGCAGTTAGCAATAGATATGAATTTATCTCTAATGCCTCTATATCCTATTGGAAACATATCAATAGATGATGAGAATAATGGAGAAGATATATTTACACTTTTATCAAAAAATTTAGTCTCTTTAAAAAGAGGGCTTGAATGTCCATAATTTCTATTAAAGATTTAGATTATACAGTAGGCGAACAGAAAATACTTAGCAATATATCATTTGATATAAATCAAGGTGAATATGTGGCACTACTTGGCCCAAATGGAGGAGGTAAGAGTACAATTATTAAACTCATCTTGGGTCTATTAACTCCATCTTCTGGAGAAATAGATATATTATCTATAAAACAGAAAAAATTTAAAGAGTATTATAAAATAGGGTATGTTCCTCAGAATGTATCTCTTTTTGATAATAACTTTCCATTAAGTGTATATGAAACTGTAGCCTTAGGATTATCAAGTCAGAAATCTTGGTTTAGTTTTTTGACTAAAAGAGATAAAGAGGAGATAGATAGTGTTTTAGATAGAGTAGATATAACTAATTTAAAAGATAAAAATTTATCTCAATTATCTGGTGGTCAAAGACAAAGAGTTATGATTGCTAGAGCATTAGTGAGTCAACCACAAATTTTAATTTTAGATGAACCTAGTACAGGTGTTGATATAGCCTCTCAAGAGAAGTTCT
>JAMOSL010000019.1 GCA_027063105.1 Campylobacteraceae bacterium | reverse complement strand
AGGTTCACCACTATATGATATGACTATGGATGGTAAAGTTGGTACAATGAAAGCTACTGAAGGTCTTGATAAAAGTATGCTTGATCGTAGAGAAACTTGGCAGTTTAAAGAGTACAACAAAGACCTTGATAATATCTGGTGGGATGGACTAAGTGGTGCATGGCAAAATGCTGTAGCAGCATCACACCCAGATCCAATTGCAGGTAACCATGCTTGGCATCAAAAGATTCGTATAGAACTTGCAGGAAAAGATGATAAGATTGGTGATATTTATGTTAATTATGAAAATAATATGACAATTTACAAAGAGTGGAGAGATAAGTTAACTCGTCCTTTAGATGCTACTGATACTTTAAGAAGACCAGTACATATGAAGAGACCTGCTGTGCCTTTATCTCTTAAGGCTTATACCGTTAAATTAACTTAAGCTATCTCGTTTAGCAAAGTTAATAAATAGAGTCATATACTTTTTGACTCTATCTATCTTGTAAGGAGTTATATTTTCTCCTGCAAGATACATATTCTCATAAGTATAAAAATCACCCTCACCTAACACTTCTGTATCCATTCCTATTTTAGGACGCATTAATATTTTGGTAGTTTCAACTTTACCTCGTGGATTCAATGGTTTAATAATTAACTCTTCATCGCCTAAACATAAAGCCTTCTTAACTCTAGCAGAACCTGCACTAAATGATGTTACACCTGCTATAACCTCACTATTATCATATATATCAATATCTCTCTCTTTAATAATATCTAATAGATAATAGATACTGGAATAAACTCCTGCATCTCCCAAAGTTACAAAAGAGACACAATCATATTTTTTTAATGTTTCTAAAACAATATTAGCCTCATTTCTCCAATCATCTTCATTAAAAAGCATTGGAGAATAGACAGGAACAAGTTCTCGTTTTATTCCAAGAAACTCTAACGCCTCTTTCACTATTTTATAACTAATTGATTTATCAAAACTACTATCACTACTCTTTGTTGGAACACATATAGCATCACTTTCTTGAAATGCTCTACAAGCCTTTAGTGTTAACAATTCTACATCAGCTGGTCCCAAGGAAACCATATAAAGTTTTTTCTTCATTACATATCTTTTTTTGCGAACTTTAGCATATCAAAGTAAAAAATAAAGTATAATGAGTAAAAATATTATTTATTGGAGAAAGAATGGCTATAGAAACAGTTGTAACAACAGAAGATTTCAAAAATTTAGTAGAAGAGGTAAAAAAGAGTGATGGATATAGAGAGCCTATCGCATTTGGTATAGCAAGAGTTGATAGAGGACAAAAGAATGCAGATAAAATCTTACAAGCAAATTATGCTTTTGTAAATTGGAAAGAAAACTTTGGTTCATCAGCTGTATTTATTAAAGCTCTTCAAGAAGCTAAAATAGATGTTGATTTTAATGATAGTGAATTTGTAACAACTATTAATGATAATTTTGTATCTAATGCAATAAATGCTTTTGCTCCATATTTAGGTGAAGCAACTGGTGACATGCATAAGAATATTCAAGTAATTAAAGCATTATCACATATAGAAGATATTGGTAAAGATTTTAGAATTACTTTCCTTTTTGAAGATGCTTCACCTAAAAGTGTAGAAGCTGTATATTTAAAATTATACGCTTTATCAATTGGGAAAGCTCCACTTAGAGGAATTAGTTTAGATGGTGCATTTGGAATATTAAATAATGTTGCATGGGTTGAAAATAGACCTTATGAGCTTGAATATTTAAGAGAAAATGAGATTGAAATGAAACTAACAGGAACTTTCCCAAATATCGATAGTGTAGATAAATTTCCTAGATTCTTACAACATGTAATACCTGCAGATAATACAAGAATTTTAGATAGTAGTAGAGTTAGAATGGGAGCTCAATTAGCAGAGGGGACAACTGTTATGCCAGGTGCTAGTTATATTAACTTTAATGCAGGAACTTTAGGTTCTGTCATGGTAGAAGGTAGAATATCTAGTTCTGCTATTGTTGGTGCTGGTTCAGATGTTGGTGGTGGTGCTAGTATTCTAGGTGTTCTTAGTGGAACAGATGGAAATCCTATATCGATTGGAAAAAATACTCTTTTAGGTGCAAACTCTGTAACAGGTTTACCTCTTGGAGATGCATGTATTGTTGATGCAGGAATAACTATCTTGGCAGGAACAAAAATATCTATTAATAGTAATGAATTAGATAAAATTAAAATAGCTAATCCAGAAGTTTCATTAGAGGATAAAGATATATTTAAAGGTGAAGAGCTTCAAGGTTTAAATGGTATTCATTTCCGTCAAAATTCAACAACAGGTGAAATGATTGCAAGAAGAAGTACCAGAGAAGTAAAACTAAACGCAGAATTACACTAAGAGAGGTATTGATTTTGAATGAAGCAGATATTATTAAACGAGTATTTCTATTAGGTATCCTCAAAAAAGAGTCTGGAGAGACTCTTGATGAGGTTACAAAAACTTTAGTAAATACAGGTATGTTTAAAACTAAAGAGGCAAAAAAAGTTCTAAAAGAGCTTAAAGATGATAAATATATTGTAAATGAAGAACTCTCAATAAAAGGCATAGCAATAGCAAAAGAAGCCGAATCAGAGTTTAAACTGCAATAATAAAGGATAAAATATGAGAGTAGATAAATGGCTAAGTTCTGTCAATGTTGTTAAAAGAAGAACAATAGCTTCTGATATGGTTAAAAGTGGGGTTGTATCGGTTAATGGTTTAAAAGTAAAAGCCAGTAAAAGCGTCTCAATTGGTGATAAGATTACAATAGAATATCTAAAAGGTGCAAAAGAGTTTGAAGTTCTTCAAATTCCAACAACAAAAACAATTCCAAAAAGTCAAAAAGATGATTTTGTAAGAGAGATTTAACTCTCTCCTTACTTACATGCTTTTTGCATATTTCTAATCATTAAAACTAAAATAGCTAAGGTAAATATTTTAAAATTAATCTCTGACCCTTTGTGAGTGTTTATAAATGCTTCACTTTGAGTCATAGCTTCACCTGCTAATTGCATATTTATAATATCAGGTATATAATATTGACTAAATAATAAACCTGTTGCTAGTGCAAAAAATGTAGCCACTTGAGTTATCTTATCTCTCTCAAATTTTTTATATTTATAACCCTCATATAAAAATATAATTATAATACTAAATAAAACTAAGTATGATAATTTTAAAAAGTTTTGGGTCATTATTAAACCCTCTTGATATTGAGTTAAAACATTATTATTAAGCCATATTTCCGTATGAAAAATTGTAGGTGCAACTACTATCCCAGCAAAGAGTCCTGCACCTAAAACTATACCTAAAAGT
>JAMOSL010000018.1 GCA_027063105.1 Campylobacteraceae bacterium | reverse complement strand
TAAAGCAGAATTTACAAGTCTATCATTAGAAACAGATGAAAGATTACTCTCAACATTAATTTTAATAATTTTTGTAAGACCATCTATCATATGAGCAATATCTTCACCGAAATCATCGTACATATCACCAACAGTATATTTGGTATCCTCTACAACATCATGAAGTAAAGCAGTTGCAACCATCATTTCATCTCCACTTATAGATGCTGTAATAGCACCTACCAAAATGGGATGTACAATATATGGTTCACCACTCTTTCTTACCTGTCCATCATGGGCTTTAAGAGCTAAATCTAATGCACGAGAAACTATATCAGACTTGGGAGATATATACTCATATAAGAATTCTATTGCATCTTCAATATTATTTATCTCTTTGGCTTTGGCAATAAAAGCATCCACGGGAATTTACCCCTCTATACTAACGATAATTTTACCTTCAGCTATTTCACGAAGTGCTATATCTGTATATTTGGCTCTATTTTTGTCAAATTCAATCATAGCAGATGCCCCTTTTGACAACTCTTCAGCTCTTTTACCAACTGCTATTGTAAGTAGGTATCTATCAAAATTTACATTCGCTAATGCTTTAGCTGTTAACTGTTCAACTCTCATTTATTATCCTTTTTACTCTTTTTCTTTGCACCCACAACAGAACATAATGACATATCACCATTAATAATTGCTAGTAGATTACCTTTTTCAAACATATTACATACTATTATAGGCATATTATTCTCTCTAGCCAATGCTATAGATGTATCATCCATAACTTTTATATTATCTTTTAAAGCTTTATTATAACTCAATCTATCCAGTTTTTTTGCATTTTTAAATTTATTTGGGTCTCTATCATACACACCATCAACTTTAGTAGCTTTAATAAGCATATCAGCATTTATCTCTGAAGCTCTAAGTGTCGCAGCACTATCTGTTGTGAAATATGGATTTCCTGTTCCACCAGCAAAAACAACTGTTCTACCCTTTTCTAAATGTCTTCTAGCTCTTCTAACAATAAAAGATTCTCCAATCTCTTGCATATCAATAGCAGATTGAAGTCTTGCATCTATTCCTATATGCTCTAAAGACTCTTGGATTGCTACACCATTAATAACAGTAGCTAACATTCCCATATAATCACCACTTGTTCGACTTATTATTCCATCTTGTGCAGCTGTAACACCACGAATAATATTTCCACCACCAACGACAATAGCAATTTCTATATTATTATCTATTAACTCTTTTATCTCTTCTGCTATATATTTTAGGACCTTTGTATCAATTCCAAATCCATCTTTTCCAGCTAAAGCTTCACCAGAGAATTTAACTAAAATTCTTTTTCTTTTCATATAAATAGACCCCTTATATTTAAATGCGATTGTATCCTAAAGGTCTTAAAAGGGTGATTAAGGTAATTACCAAATGGCAATCTGACACTTTTCTCTTCCGTTAAACCAACCCTCATGATAATCTAAATCCACTCTAAATTTTGCATGGTCTTTTGTATAATTTCCTTTAGCTGTTCTACAGCCATCTTTTGTTCCTATCTTGTATTCTATATTAGTTTTATCAACTGTTGTTCTTCGTTTATCAGATACCCTTGATTTATTTGAACAACCCATAGTAAATATACTAAATATCAAAATATAAGTAATAGCAGATTTTCTATTAACTAACATTTAACTATCCTTTTTTAATTTCCTATTTTTACTAGCAAGAAGTGTTAAAATTAATAATACTGCTATGCTATACCATGCCCACATTGGAAATGGAATTGGGTCTCCTGCTGCATAAGAGTGTAGACCTGATAGATAATAATTTACTCCAAAATATGTCATTAGTACAGAACTGTACGCCCATACTGAAGCTACATTAAATATATAAGTCGATTTAAGAGCTGGGATAAATCTTAAATGTAAAACTGTTGCATATATTAGAATTGTAACACCTGCCCAAGTCTCTTTTGGATCCCAACCCCAATATCTTCCCCAACTCTCATTTGCCCAAACTCCACCTAAGAAGTTACCAATAGTCATTAACATAAGTCCTATAATCAAACTCATCTCTGCTAAATTAGTTAACTCTTTAATCGAACGGTCTATATTCTTGCTATTACTCTCTTTTCTTATAATAAATAATATTAAAACAAATAGAGATAAAATAGAACCTAATCCTAAAAATCCATCACCAGATATAATAGTAGCAACATGTATCATAAGCCAATATGATTTTAAAACTGGTACTAAATTTGTTATTTCTGGATTAATAAAATTCATGTGAGCTACTGCCATAGTTATACCAGCCAAAAGAGCTGTTCCTGCTAAGGCAAAAGGTGACTTTTTAGCAAGAAGTAGACCTGCTATAACTGTTGAAGCAGCAATAAATACAATAGATTCATAAGCATTACTCCATGGAGCATGTCCACTAATGTACCATCTTAGAGTCATTCCAATCAGATGAATTATAAATCCGATAATTAATATATTCCAAGATATTTTCATAACTCTATCCATAAGAATATTAGGTTTTAAAACATTTATAAATGCAAAAAGAAGTAGTCCAAGACCTAAAAATAAATATAATGGCACAAGTTTAGAAAACAAGCCTAAATTATTATACCAAATTTCCATAGATATATGTCTCTCAGATGGAATAACTGCATTGCCATAAGAGCTTTGATATTTTTTTATAAAAGATAATCCCTCGTCTGATTTTGTCCAGTCACCACTTTTTAAACCATATTCTATACTTTGAAAATAATTTCTTGTCATAAGTTGAATCATTTGAGCATCTTTTGATGGAAAAGTTTTAATAGCTTCTATTGGTGATAACCATTTATTATTTTTATCATTTGGTCTCGGATATATTGATAATAATGAACCTGAATATACCATTAAAGAGATATTGACTCTCTCGTCAATCTTTATTAATTCTTTATCATATTGACTCTTCTCCAAAGGTTTTTTTCGTACAGCATTAGATATATCTTGATATATTTTATACTTATTTTTATCTGTATAAAAGTCTGTAAATTTTGCTAATTTAACAGATGCATCTAATCCCAAAGCTAAAGCTATTTTAGAGTGACCTATTTTAATCATTTCAACATCTTGATATGCCATAGGATTTGTCAACATTCCTAAAAATATTTGGTCTGCTGAAAGTCCTAAAATAGATGATTTCCCTGTAATTTTAGAGACAATATCATGTGCTATTGTATTCACAGGTTTCATTCTACCTTGATGGTCTTGAATAACTAAATGTCCAAATTTATCTGCATGTGATTTATCGTATTCATAGATATTACTATTTGCATTTAATGGAATATTATATA
>JAMOSL010000017.1 GCA_027063105.1 Campylobacteraceae bacterium | reverse complement strand
TGGACCTTATGATTTAAATATAACAACATTTGGTATATTAAGCCAGTCAAATATATCTAGACCTTCATTTATTGCAGATATTGGATATGCCTATGGAGTAACTTATAATCAAGAGATGGATGATATATTTAATGAGCCATATGCATCTAAAATGGATGAGTTATTTAGTGGAGTTTATAATAGCAGAGAGATAGATGCAGAGTTAACTACAACCATTACAGGAAACTATGGATTATATAAACCATCATTTGTAAACGATTTTTTTGTTAATTCTGATAATTGGTTAAGAAAAGCTGTTTTAGCAAATAGTGTGGATAGTTGGGTTCCTAAGACTCCTATACGACTTCTTCATTGTGAAGGTGATGATATTATTCCATATGCTATATCTGAGTTAACAGAAAAGAAAATGATAATGGCAGGTGCTACAGATATATCTCTTGTTCCTATTGAATCAACACTAGGAATAAATAAAAAAATGGGACATATATCTTGTGCTGTTTTTGCTTATGGTTTGACTGCTCAGATGTTTTCTACAGTTAGAAAAAATACAATGAAATATTAGAGATTATAATTTATGAAAAAAATAAAAATAATATCTTTAGGAATTACATTAACCTCTTTTAGTATTGGAGGTGGATATAAAATACCAGAACAATCTCTGAATTCTATGGCATTAGGTGCATCTTATGTTGCACATACAATGGGTGCAGACAGTGCATATTATAATCCAGCTAATATGAGTTTTATGGAAGATAGATATTTTATTGATGGTGGATTAACTTTAGCTCATTTACCATCTACTAAATATACTTTTATTCAACCATACTCTGGCGAATCAGAAATCGAAAATATTTTAATCCCAAATTTACATTTTGTATCAAAACAAATAGAAAATTGGAGATGGGGTATTAGTTTAACAGCTCCTGCAGGACTTACCAAAAGATGGAATACCCCATATCAAAAGATGTATGCAGAGGAGTTTACTCTTAAAAATATAGAGATTAATCCAGTTTTATCTTATAAAATATCAGATAATTTTAGTGTTGCAGGTGGATTTCGTTTTGTATATAGTGAGGGAATAGTAAATAGCGATGGAGGAGATATTGCCCCTATTAAACGAGAAATGAAAGGTGATTCCTTTAACTTTGGATATAATTTAGCTATGACATATAAACCAAAATCAGATATAAATCTGGCAGTTACATATCGTTCTAATATTGATTTAGAGGAGGAGGGTAATGCTGACTTATATTTTGGGAATATTGGAAAACAGTATAATACATCTCTAACAATTCCTCTTCCTGCTTCACTAAATTTTTCTATTAGTAAAACTTGGGAAGATAAGTTTACCTTAGAATTTAATTATGAAAAAACCTATTGGTCAACTTATGAAAATTTAGATTTTAATTATGACACTCCCATTCAAGAGACTCTTCAGCCAATTTTTGATTCTCCAATAGCTCGAAATTGGATAGATACTGATACATTTAGAATAGGTGCTACTATTGCTGTTGATGATAAAATTACAGCTATGTTTGGATTTTCAATTGATGAGACACCTGTACCAATAGAGACCATAGGTTTTGAATTGCCAGATAGTGATGCTAAAATCTTTTCTTTAGGGTTTCGATATGAGTATAGTGATAATTTATCGTGGGGTATGGCTCTTCTTATTGATAGTAAAGATTCAACAGATATTCCAGTTGGCATAGCTGATAATAAAATTTTAAAGAATGGTGGAAGATTTAGTGATGGTGGAGCAATTCTATCTACAATAGGTATATCATACAAGTATTAAAAAATGCATAATTATAAATTTAATTCATTTTATGAAATGATACGAGTCCATGGTACCCAAAAAGGTAGTAAAACAGCTTTATTTGTCGATGATGATAAGATATCTTATTCAAGGTTATTAGATGATGTAAATTCTTTGGCAGGTTATTTAAATATTAAGGGTATTCAGAAAGGAGATAAAGTTGCTCTTTTCCTTCGTAATTCTCCTGAATTCTTAATCACATTATTCGCTATTTCAAAATTAGGCGCAATTGCAGTTCCTATTAACACATTCTTGAAATCTGAAGAATTAAATTATATTTTAGAAGACAGTAACTCAGTTATGTTAGTTGCATCTGTTATTTATCAAGATATAGTAAAAAAATCCAAAGCAGATGACTTATGTGATTTAATTTTATGGAAAGGTGATTTGGGTGAGCATGATTCATTTAATATCCCATTTAATGAAGCAATTAAATCGAAGATGAGTATCCATGAAACTAAAAATTCTTTAGATGATATTGCAGTAATTATATATACCTCTGGAACAACAGGTCAACCAAAAGGTGCCATGTTAAGTTGTCGAAATATATTTTCTAATTCAATTGCAGCAGTAGAGAGAATCAAGGTAAATCAAAAAGATATAGGTATCGTATTTTTACCAATGTTTCACTCATTTACATTATCTATTGGAGTTATATTAATGATGTATGTTGGGGGTAGCATAGTTATTATTAAATCAATTAAGCCATTTAATAATATTTTTAAGCAAATTTTGACTAAAAAAGTTACTTTATTTCTTGGTATACCTGATATTTATAAAGCATTAGTTAAAGCAAAATTACCATGGTATTTTATGTGGTTTAATAAGCTTAGAGCATTCGTATCTGGAGCATCAGCTTTACCAGAAGATATTCTAATTAAGATGGGACAAAAGTTTAAAAGAGCATCTTTAGTTGAAGGTTATGGATTAAGTGAATCGGGTCCGGCTATCTGCATAAATCCATTAGATAAACCTAAGGGAAAATCAGTTGGTCCAGCTATGTATGGATATGAGATAAAAATAGTAGATGATAGTATGCAAGAATTGCCAATAGGTGGAGTTGGAGAGATAATTGCTAGGGGTGAAAATATCATGATTGGTTACCTAAATAAGCCAGAAGCAACAGCTCAAACCATTGTAAATGGTTGGTTATTAACAGGTGATATGGGATATATTGATAAAGAAGGTTATTTATTTATTATTGATCGAAAAAAGGATTTAATTATTTCAAAGGGTATCAATATATATCCGAGAGAGATAGAGGAAATTATTGAATTATTTGATGGAGTTAAGGCTAGTGCAGTTATTGGTATTCCTGATGAAAAGAATGGAGAGATAGCTATAGCATATATTGAACTAGATGATGAAATAAAAGAAATTAATGAAGGAGCTATTCGAGCTCATCTTAAACATCATCTCGCTAATTTTAAATTACCAAGAGTAATTCATTTTATAGACGAATTACCTAAAACAGCCACAGGAAAGGTATTAAAAAGAGTTTTAAAAGATAGATTGTATTCAAATTAGTTATTATATAATGTAAGAGAAATAGCTAAATTGTAAGAAAAATGATTTTTTTTCATTTTTTTTGCAAAAACCCTTGACAAAGAAATAAAAAGGGGCTATAATA
>JAMOSL010000016.1 GCA_027063105.1 Campylobacteraceae bacterium | reverse complement strand
GATCCACTTCAACTTTAATTATAAGTTTATATAAGGAATTTTCTTCATCAATAGGTTCAATTTTAATATTATCTTCCTTGACTGAAATCAATATACTACCAGGTAAAATATTATTTTTATCAAGATCTAAATAATCTTTTATATTTGAGAATCGACTATTATCTAATTCTCTTTGATATCCAACCATATATTCTGCTTTCTTTCTTGGAACATCTGCCCATTTAACTATTTTAGCTGCGGGTGATGATAATAAATAAAATGGTTTAACACCTTCTCTTTGCTGAACTTTCAATCCTGTATATGTATATTCCATGTTGTATCCTTTTTAACTATATGTTGTTTTTCATTAAAATAGTATTTATAATACTAGAACTACCCTTACCTTTCGGAAAAAGCACCTCTTTATTATTTTGTCGTCTAATCTTCTGAATTTCACCAGTTGCTGCATGTTTTGCTGACTGAGTTACTATTACTACATAATCAGATACTTGAGCCATATGTTTTAATGCATCTGTTGCTGCTTTATCGTGATTTAAAATAACTCTTACATTTTCAATTTTATCTTCTAAAAATAGTTTTGCATTTTTACCAGCATTTTCAGATAGAGTATATATACCAATAGTTTTACCACTATACTGTTCAAATATATCAATATCTACTTCTTTTACGGTATGATTTATTAACTCTTCAAATAATGATTCTATACCTACAATTGAAGCAAATTTATTTAGTAATTTAAGTTGATATGATTCTAACCACTCTTTTTGTTCATAGATTTGCATTAAAATCAGTTCTAATAATTTATTCCTACTATCTATGTTTGATGCATTATATTCGATTAACATTTCAGCATAATCAATTAACCAATTTATATAATGCCTACCATTGATTTTTTGAATAATACTCTCTATTAACTGAGTTATATGATCATACTCAGCACTATTAGGACTAAGTATCAATATAGATTCAAAGATATCTTGCGATAATAGTAATGTTTTTTGATCTTGTATATCGTATATTGATATTAATTCTAAAATACTAATGTATATCTTTAAACATAATGGATTTGGATATTTGCTACTTCTTTTTAGTGATTCATTAAATAATGGTAATGAAACTATAAAACGACCTATAGCAAACTGTTTATCTAGAGATAAAATTTGTTCACTAAGTTGATCTATCAAAAGTGGATCATTAGTTAATGTATCTACTTCCCACTCTTCTAAACCTTTTTCGGCAAGACTTAGTGAGTAAGTACAATCAGTTATAAATAAGCATTTAAACCAATCCATCCAATTCAATGGTAGTATTTCTGATTGTTCATTGAATTCAGAACTTAATATCTGTGTTTTTAACTCTTGTTTTTCATCTTCTTCTAGTTTTTTAAGATTATAGCTAACCCTTTCAATCTTTGTGATAGTGTCTATATTATTTGCTTCTATTATTGATGCTTTTGCAGTTAAATATTTATCAGAGGAGTCTTCTAAAAGAATAGTTTCTTCTTTTGATAATTTATCTCTTATTTGTTTTTTAATTTTATTATCTAAATATCTATTTACATCAATATTTTCAATAATAAGAGTTATTTCTGTGTATTTAATACTATCGAAAATATATGCAATAAAATAAACACTTTTGATAGCATCTGTTGTATTTACAGGACATACTAACAATAAGTTTAAAATATTTGATTTAATATATTGATTATAATCATATTCAAGATTAGTTGAGTTATATAGATAAGTATAGAAAAATGCTTCAATAATATGTAATCGTATTATTAATGGCTTTCTTGCATTGATAATTTGATATATTAGCTTATGATTTACAATATCATTCCAATTTTGAAAGCTATATGCTAACTCTATCTCCATAAATGTTATATTAAGAGCATCTAATCGATACTCTTGTTTAATTTGAGATATAACTGCCTTAGCCTTAGCAAAATCCTTCGTTATATAAATAGACTCTTTAAAATTATCTATAAGCCTACCAATAGATAATGGAATAGAATTTTTATTGTAATTTGATGACTTGTATATATTAATCATTTGATTTACAATTAATAGAACATCATCTTTATAGACTGAACTAATATTTATTTTACTGATAAAAGTAATATTATTTTTAACTAATATATTTTCAACTATATTTTCATGGTTTAATGCTATAGAATGCCCATCATAATCAGAGTAATTTTTACCAATAAAGGAGTTAATTAAAGATAATAATATGTTAAACTCTTTTTGAGATACAGCACATATATAAAATGAATTATTATAAGGTATTAATGCACCAGGAAACAAACTATCTTTCAAGGTTACAAGAATATCATCTTCTAGTTTTGTATAATTTGTATCTAATTTTAATTCATTAAAAGTATTTATACAAATTTGATTATTGTTATGTATCATTTAGTGACTCTCCATATTTATTCCACCTAACTATTTGTCTTTCTGAAATCTTTTTTTGATCACATCTGTAAATAACTCTTTCATCATTAATCATAATACCATTGAATGTAAAATTCATTGAGCCTGTGATTTCATATGTATCACTCAATAAGCCCTTTTCATGGAATTCATCTCTTAATATAATATCTATATTCATATCATTTGACATATTAAATCTTATTTTATTTAAAAAATTTTGATTTACTTGGTCATTTCTTGTTATTATAATTATATGCGTACCTCTTTTTGCTATAGCTAACAGTACTTTTGATAAAGATATCATATCAGCTGACCAGTCAGGTTCT
>JAMOSL010000015.1 GCA_027063105.1 Campylobacteraceae bacterium | reverse complement strand
CATAGTTTAGTTATTGAAAATATTCCAAATAATGTTATAGCTTTTGGTATTCCAGCTAAAGTAATAAGAAATATAGATGAATAGAATTTTTCTATCCCCTCCACATATGAGTGGAAATGAACAAAAATATATAGATGATGTATTTAAAAGTAACTACATCGCTCCAATGGGTGAATTTGTAAATCAATTTGAAAAGAGTATAGTAGACTATACAGAAACAGACTATGCATTAGCTCTATCAAGTGCTACAGCTGGTCTGCATTTAGCACTAAGAGTATTAGGTATTAATAAAGGTGATTTTGTTTTAACCTCATCATTCACTTTTATAGCTTCAGTTAATTCCATTCTTTACCAAAATGCATTGCCTATATTTATTGATAGTGATGAGAGTTGGAATATATCCCCTACTCTATTAAAAGAAGCTATTAAAAAATCACCAAAAAAACCTAAAGCTTTGATTATTACACATCTTTATGGACAAATGGCAAAAATTGATGAAATTATTGAAATTTGTAAAGATAATAATATATATCTAATAGAAGATAGTGCTGAATCTTTAGGTGCGTCATTTAATGGAAAACAGAGTGGAACTTTTGGAGATTTTGGAGTATTTAGTTTTAATGGAAATAAAATTTTAACTACTTCAGGTGGGGGTATGCTAGTTAGCGATAATAAAGAGTGGATAGAAAAGGCTAAATTCTTATCCACACAAGCTAAAGAACCTTTTCTACATTATGAACATCAAGAGTATGGATATAATTATCGAATGAGTAATGTTCTATCAGCTATCGGTGTAGCACAAATGGAAGTTTTAAAAGCTAGAGTTGATAGAAAAAGAGAAATATATAATATATATAAGAGAGAGCTATCTAATATTGATGAAATATCTTTCATGCCAGAAATTCCTAATAGTGAAGGGAATAGATGGTTAACTACTATAGTATTTAATATAACGAACCCTATAAAAATAATTAATAATTTAGAGAATCATAATATTGAGAGTCGCCCAGTATGGAAGCCTATGCATATGCAACCTCTATTTAAAAATAGTATAACAATAGAAGATGGTACAAGTGAAAACCTATTTAAAAAAGGTTTATGTCTACCAAGTGGAACAGCAATGAGTAACCAAGATATTATAAAAGTATCAGAGATAATCAAAAAAGGTATTTAATGTTCACTCCTCTATTTAGTCCAACATCCTCTAAAAGAATTCTTTTCTTTATCTCATCTGATATACTATTATCTTTAATAACACTATACTCTGCTTTTGTATTACGATTTGCATTTTATATAGATAATACATTTTTAAAATCTTTTTTTATAACATTTACCATATTAACTCTATTAAAAATTACTGCTCTATTTATATATAAAATATATTTTGTTGTTTGGCGTTTTTTTGGATTTAGTGATGCTAAGAATATTATTAAAGCTCATCTATTAGCTTATGGAGTTTTTACTATTATATATCTTATATTTAGTGATATATTTGCACCTTTTCCACGAAGTATTATTGCTATTGATTTCTTTTTATCTCTATCTATGATTGGTGGACTTCGTATATTAAAAAGAGTTTTACTTGAGGATAATAAATCTATTGGTTCAATGAAACCTACTCTAATTATGGGGGTTGGAAGTAATACGGCTATGGTTATTAGGCACTCTATGGAAGCTGATGAGGTGAACTATTATCCTGTGGCTATTGTGGCACTTGATAAAGGGAAAGATGCTATTAATAGCTATATAAATAATATTAAAGTATATTCGTTTGATAATTTGTCTAGCATAATCAAAGATAAGAATATTCAATCTGTAATTATATCAAGAGAATTAGAAAGTAATGAGTTAAAAATAGTTGTGGATAGACTAAATAAACTTGGTGTAACTGATATCAAACAGATGAAAATGATGGGGTCAGATAGAGAGAAATTAGAGGATATATCAATAGAAGAGCTTCTGGCTAGACGACCAAAAGATTTGGATGAAGAGGCCATATCTAACTTTATCAAAGGAAAGAAAGTCCTAATAACAGGAGCAGGTGGAAGTATTGGTTCAGAAATATCAAGACAATGTGATTCTTTTGGTGCAGAGAGCCTTACACTTGTTGATAATTGTGAATTTAATTTATATAGCATTGGAGAAGATATAAATCATGCTACACTATCATTAGTTTCTATTACCAATAAAATAGAATTAGATAAAGTATTTATAAAATGTAAACCAGATATTGTTATTCATGCTGCTGCATATAAACATGTTCCTATATGTGAAGCAAATCCTCAAAGTGCTATATATAATAATATAGAAGGTAGCAGAGTTGTGATAGATTTAAGTATATTATATAATGTAGCTAAAGTTGTAATTATATCAACAGATAAAGCTGTTAGACCTACAAATATAATGGGAACAACAAAAAGAATTATAGAACTATATGCAAATAATATAGATGCTAAAAATACAGAAATTGTAGCTGTACGATTTGGAAATGTACTAGGTTCAAGTGGTAGCGTTATTCCAAAATTTAAAAAACAGATAGAATTGGGAAAAGATTTAATAGTTACACATAAAGATATAACCAGATACTTTATGCTTATTTCAGAAGCTTGTCAACTTGTACTACAAACAGGTGCTATTGCAAAAGGTGGAGAGCTATTTGTACTTGATATGGGTGAACCTGTAAAAATAGTAGATTTGGCAAAACAGATGATTAGATTTTATGGAAAGGAAGATGAGATAAAAATAGTTATCGGTGGACTCAGAGCTGGAGAAAAACTATATGAAGAGTTGCTTATTAATGAAAGTGATAAAAAAACAATTTACTCATCTATATTTATAGCTAAACCAACATATTATAATATTAATAAATTAAATCAAGATATTGAAGAGCTTATAGAAGCAGAAAATAAAATAGATGCTTTACAAAATATAGTCCCTGAGTTTGTATTCACACCCAAGGAGTAAACTAGATAATTATTTTAACTTATCCTGTTTTACTATAAATATCTTACTATTTCTCTCACATATAAATTTGTGTGCTAGAGTTTCATTATTAATATTAAAAACTTGACTTGCTCCATAATATGCAATTACATTCTTATTGGAATTTTTCTCGGTAACAACTCCCTCTGCAACAATATATAAATTATCTATATTTACATCTATTACATCATTTTTTACATAAGAGATAATCTCCAAGTCTTCTGAAATCTCTTTTTTCTTATCTTCTGAGAATTTATCAAAGAAGGTAGATTTTTTTAATATTTGTAAAGACAAGCTATTCTCTTCTTCATCAACTTTAGGCATAAATATTTCTCGTTGTGGTGTTGCTAGGATTAGATTTGCCATCTCTAAATGTCTCCAGATTCTTCTCCAAGTTCTCTGCCATAAAAGGGTGTAACCTAAAAATAACCTAATAAAATATTATTAAGCAATTTCTTCCTCCCAAAACTGCTTCCAACGCCCATCAGTAAGGTTTACAGCTCTTA
>JAMOSL010000014.1 GCA_027063105.1 Campylobacteraceae bacterium | reverse complement strand
TGTCTAAATGATAGTATGTGGAATCAAGAACCAGCTGTACAAGTCATGGCATATAGAATATTAAAAACAATAGATGCACAAGATTTATTAGCAATGTTATATTTAGAATCAGAAGTTCAACTATGGGCTGATTCTAATTCTAGTGATGAAGAAAACAGAGTGATAGTTAAAGATAGCAATGGAAGTAATCTTGAAGCTGGTGATAGTATTATGATTATCAAAGACTTAGAAGTTAAAGGTGCAGGATTCACTGCTAAAAGAGGAACTGTCGTTAAAAATATTGGATTAAATGGAATAGAGGGACAAATAGAAGGAAGAGTAAATGGTACAAAAATAGTATTATTATCTAAATTCCTTAAAAAAATTATGATATAATTGATTTACATCAAGGTAAAAAAGGAATTTAAATGCCAAAAATTAACAAATATGTTGATATTGACACAGTAGAGAGAGAAAGTAAAAAAGATTATATAGATAGACATTCACCATTCATCCACTGTAATGAGGTAGTTAAAGCTGGTGAGATTCTTCAAGTAACAGTTAAAATGGGTAATGAATATACTCATCCAGATAATACAGACCATTACATTGCAAATATGGCTCTTTATAGTGGAGAAACTCTTCTTGCTAGAGCAGACTTTGTTGCAGGAATGTTAGGTGGTGATGAACATAAAGGTCATGCTACTGTTACATTTAATGTATTGGCTAAAGGTAAAAAAATGAATTTAGTAGCACAAGCTTACTGTACAAAACATGGAATATGGGAAAGTACCCCTGTAGTTGTTCCTGTAGAAGCCTAAAGCATAAAAAACTCTTTAATATATACTAAAGAGTTTTAAAAAGGAATTAATATGGATATTCAAAAATGTACAACATTAGAAGAAGCTAGAGAAAAAATAGATTTAGTAGATAAAGATATTATTGATTTAATTGCAAAAAGAAATAATTATATTAAAGAAATAGCTCACTTTAAAAATTCTATTGATGAAGTAAAAGCAGGAGATAGAATTAACTCCGTTATATCAAATGCTAGAGAACAAGCCATATCATTAGGACTATCTCCAAATTTAATTAATGATTTATATGTAAGAATGATTGATGCAATGGTTGAAAGCGAAGTTGCTGAATATAAAAATGCAAAGACATATTAATATAATTTGAAATAAGATAAAAGAATATTATTAAAAAAGGTTTTTTATGGAGAAAGATATAGAGATAGCACTAAACAAAATAAGCTCTTTATTAAGCTTTGTTTATAATAGAGTAGAAAATAAAGACGCTAAAGCTTTATTAAAAAATAGTAAAATAGGGATAAACTCTATTAAAGATATAATGGAAACAAAATTTATAGCATATAAACCTATAAATATTTTAGTGGCTGATGATGTTAAACTCAATACTTGTATATTAGAAGCTATTTTAGATGATAGAGAGCATAAAATATTTATTGTTTATGATGGACAAGAAGTATTAGATAAAATGCAAGAGTTTAAAGAGATAAACAAAGAGATAGATATATTATTAATAGACCATTATATGCCGAATATGATAGGTTCTCAAGCTGTGGAAATAATACGAAAAAATCAATTAAAATATTCTCATAACAATTTAAAAATAATATCTATTACAAGTGAATCAAATAGTATTATAAAACTTCAAGAACTTTATGATGAACATATATCTAAACCATTTATAAAGAATGATATTATCAATATTACAAAAATACTAAAAAAGAAAATTAGAAATAATAAATAACAAATAAAGATTGAAAATGACATATAGAAAGGTACTGCAACATCCTATAATTGGAAGACTATCTCTTATCCAATTTATATCCTATTTTGGAACTTGGTTTTCACAAGTAGCTATATTTTCCATGTTAATTGAATTTAATGCCGATGAAGTAACGATAGCTTTAGTTGCATCAATGGGTATGTTACCTGCTGTTATATTAGCTCCTATAATTGGAATTATTATAGATAAAGTACCTTTTAAACAATTAATGTTTTATCTACTTCTGGTTGAAATATCTATGACATTAAGCTTCATATTAATTAATTCTTTAGATTATGTATGGATATTGATGATTTTAATTTTTATCCGTTCATCTTCAGCATCTATTCTTTTTTCAGCTGAAATGGCACTATTCCCTAAAATTCTGAAAGGTGATATGCTCAAAAAGACTAATGAAATACACTCTATTATATGGTCCTTATGTTATGCATTAGGAATGGCAGTAGGAGGATTAACTACTTACTATATTGGATTTGACATGGCATTTTTGATTGATGCAATATTATACTCTTTAGCTATTTTTATTCTTTTAGGATTAAATATAAATATAAAACAAATTAAATATAATATATCAAATTGGCAAATGTTTAAAGAAGGATTAATTTACTTAATAAATAACAAAAAGATTATACATATTATTATTTTACACGCATCTCTAGGATTTACGAGTTTCGATACCTTAGTAACACTTCTAGCTGATTTTCAATACAAAGAGGTTATAGCTGTTCCCCTAGCAATTGGTTGGATTAATGCTACTCGTGCATTTGCGTTGATGATAGGACCACTATTTATCAGTAATCTAGTAAATAGGTCAACTCTTCACTACTTTTTTATACTTCAGGGACTAGCTATTATTTTATGGGCATTTTTGGAATATAATTTTTATATAAGTTTAATTGGACTATTTGTTGCAGGATTTTTTACAACAACTCTATGGTCATATACATACCTGCTTCTTCAAGAAGAGATAGAACCCAAATTCATGGGTAGAGTAATATCATATAATGATATGTTCTTTATGCTGACAAATGTCATAGTAGCCCTATTTATAGGATATAGTTCAAAATGGGGATTAGAATTAAAAATTATCACAATTATTTTAGGATTCGGATTTATTTTTACAGCATTTTATTATATATGGTTCAAAGAAAATTATTTAAAAGGTTATTAATGATTATTATTCCAGCTCGTATAGGTTCTAGCCGTTTTCCAAATAAAGTTTTAGCAGATATAGATGGTATACCAATGGTTATTCGTACGGCTATGGCTGTTAATACTATTGATAATATAGCAATTGCTACAGACTCAGAAGAGGTAGTAAATATAGCAAAGAAGTATGATATAAAAGCTGTAATGACATCATCTAATCATAAAAGTGGTACAGATAGGATTTTCGAGGCTTCTGAAATATTAGAACTTGATAAAAATGAGATTATTATAAATATTCAAGGAGATGAACCATTTATAGAAAAAGAAGTTGTGGAAGCTGTATATTCGTTAACATTTAAACATAGGAATAATCAAAGTGTTATGATGAATTCAGCCTATAAATTTATCAATAATCCAGAAGCTGATGACCCAAACATGGTTAAAGTATTAACGGATAAAGATGATATAGCTTTATATTTTTCAAGGTCTAAAATACCATACCCAAGAGACCACCATTTTAATGAATATAAAGGACATTTAGGAATTTATGGATTTACAAAACAATCAC
>JAMOSL010000013.1 GCA_027063105.1 Campylobacteraceae bacterium | reverse complement strand
AAAGATTATGAAAATAAATGGAAAGAGAAGTTAAAAATTAGGAATTTACTTAATGATATCAGAATGCCTATAGATATTTTAAATCCTAAAATTGATGAGTATATGTTTTATAAAGAGGAGATAAATTCGGTTTATTATGATATAGATAAAAAAGGGGTAGTTTTATGGAAAAATTCTTAAAACAGTATGAAATTCTATTTTTAAAAGCTAAGGAGGATTTAATAGCAGCAAAATATCTCTTAGATGGATTTAATAATCATAATTTGGAACTAAATTTGGAAATAGTTTTTTTTTATTTTCAACAATTTATAGAAAAACTTATAAAGGCTTATTTAGATTTTAATAAAATTAAATTCCCTCATACTCATGATTTAAAAGATTTGATTAATTTATTGGAAGATAATGATATAAATTTTATAGATAATATTGATTCTATAGTATTACTAACACAATATGCAGTTGAAGGAAGATATGCTATAATTCATGATGATTTAGATGATATAGATAAATATATAATGATTTTGGATGAACTTTTAGAATTTGTTAAAAAAGAGATTACATAATGAAAAACTATAAAAATATACTACTAAAGCCAACATCAACTATCAAAGAAGCACTAAAAATTATAGATAGTGGAGCGATGAAACTAGCTCTTGTAGTTGATGGAAATGAAAAGTTATTAGGTACTTTAACTGATGGAGATATACGCAGAGGACTTTTAAATGACTTATCATTAGATAGTAGTATAGAAACTATAATTTTTAAAACTCCTACTGTTTGTAACATAGAAGATACGAGAGATAAGATTTTTGAAATTGCAATAGCTAAAAAATTGTATCAAATTCCAATAGTAGATAAATATGGGAAGTTAGTAGGTATAGAAGAGATAAATGAACTTTTAAAACCAAAAACTAAAACTAATAAAGTTGTTTTAATGGTGGGAGGACTTGGAACAAGATTGAGACCTCTTACAGAACATACTCCAAAACCAATGCTCAAAGTTGGGAATAAACCAATTTTAGAGACTATTATATTAAATTTTAAAAAATATGGATTTATAAATATTATTTTATCTGTAAGTTATAAATCTGAAATCATAGAAAAGTATTTTGGAGATGGTTCAAATTTTGGAGTGAATATAGAGTATATTCATGAAGAGAAAAGGATGGGAACAGCAGGTGCATTGAGTTTAATAAAAAACAGACTTAATGAAGCCTTTTTTGTAATGAATGGAGACTTACTTACTAATATAAATTTTGAAAATATGATGAATTATCATATAGAAAATAGTTCAATAGCAACTATGGGTGTAAGAGAGTATGATTTTCAAGTACCTTATGGTGTTGTTAATATAAATAATGGTAATATCTTAAGTATAGAAGAGAAGCCTATTCATAATTTTTTTGTGAGTGGTGGAGTATATGTATTAGATAGTAAGATTTTAGATTTTATTCCTAATAATGAGTTTTATGATATGCCCACTCTTTTTGAAAAAATAATTGAAAAAAATCTAAAAAGTATATCTTTTCCAATTCATGAATATTGGTTAGATATTGGTAGAATAGAAGAGTTTGAAAAAGCTAATAATGAATTTCATGAGGTATTTAATGTATAATAATAAATCGTTTTTAGCTATAATACCTGCACGAGGTGGGAGCAAAAGGTTACCTCGTAAAAATATATTAGATTTAAATGGAAAACCTTTGATAGCATATAGTATTGAAGCTGGATTAAAAAGTAACTATATAGATAAAGTGATAGTTTCAAGTGATGATACAGAGATATTAAATATCTCAAAAGATTTTGGAGCAGATATTATAAAACGACCTGATATATTAGCAAGTGATACCGCGACATCATTTGATGCTATTAAACATACAATAGAAAACAGTAATAGATATGATTATATAGTTTTATTACAATCTACTAGTCCATTAAGAACTAGTATAAATATTGATAAATCTATAGAGTTATTGAATGAAAAAGATGCAGATGCTATCATTTCTGTATGTGAAATGGATCATAGTCCTTTATGGTCAAATATTTTAGATAAAACCTTATCAATGAAAGGTTTTTTAAAAGACGAAGTTTTAAATAAACGAAGTCAAGATTTAGAAAAGTATTATAGACTTAATGGAGCTATTTATATTTGTAGAACTGATAAACTTTTGGAAGAAAAGAGTTTTTTCTTAAAAGAAAATAGTTTTGGATTTATTATGGATAGAGAAAGTTCTGTTGATATTGATGAAAGAATAGATTTCAAAATAGCTCAATTATTATTAAAGGAAAGAGATGAGTAAAAAAATTGCAATTATAGGAGCAGGACAACTAGGAAGTAGGCATCTTCAAGGTATTGCTCAAAGCTCTTTTGATATTAGTATAGAAGTGGTTGAACCATTTGAGGTATCACGAAAAATAGCCCAAGATAGATTTTATCAAATTAAAAATAGAGAGAAAGTTACAGATATTAGTTTTTATGACTCCATTGAAAAATTATCAAATAAACTTGATTTGGTAATTATAGCTACAAATACAGATGTAAGATTTAATGTTGTAAAAGAATTATTAGATAGAAAAGATGTATTAAATTTAGTATTAGAAAAAGTATTATTTCAGAGCATTGATGAATATTATATGATTGAAAAACTTTTAGAAGAAAATAGTGTTGAGTGTTGGGTAAACCATTCTAGAAGAATGTTTCCTTTTTATAAGCAGTTAAAAGAAGAATTAAAAGATGCTAACCAAATATCATATAATTTTCAAGGTGGAGATTGGGGACTTGGCTGTAATGGATTACATTTTATAGATCATCTTTCTTATTTATCAGATGCTACAAATTTAACTATAAATAATAGTTTATTAAATGATAAAATTTATAATTCTAAGCGAAAAGGATTTATAGAATTTAATGGTTTATTAACAGGAAAGCTGGATAATCATCTATTCTCTTTATATTCTAATTCCAAGAAATCATCAGGAATATTAAGTATTGTTTCTGATATGCTAACAGCAACTATTGATGAGGTAAAAGGTAAAATTACAATTAGTAAGTTAAATAATCAATGGAATGAAGAAGTTATAGAGACTAAAATTGTATATTTTCAAAGTGAATTATCTAATATATTAATAGAAGATATTCTAATAGAAAATAGCTGTAATTTACCAACATATAAAGAAGCTATGAATTTACATATTCCATTTATTAAATCTTTATTAAATCATATGCAAAAAGTAACAGGACAAGAACATAAAATTTGTCCAATAACATAAAAGGAAAAAAATGAATAGTGTTTGGTTAATAGGTGCTGGAGGAATGGCACAAGATTATATTAAAGTATTAGATGGATTAGATCAAAAATTTATTGTTATTGGTCGAGGAGAAGAGAGTGCTAAAAGTTGTCAAAACTCAACAGAATGTAGTGTTGTAGTTGGTGGATTGGATAATTTTTTATCAACTAAACCAAAAGTAGTTCCTCATGCAATAGTTTCTGTTGGTGTTGAAAAACTTTATGATACGACAAAAGAGCTTTTAGATTATGG
>JAMOSL010000012.1 GCA_027063105.1 Campylobacteraceae bacterium | reverse complement strand
CAAGAATGAGGTCATGTATAAGGTTCAAGCTACCTTATTATTTTTTGTTTGAAAAAGTTTAATTAACTACTACATAAGCTTGGATATCGCTTATATAGCATATAAAAACTCATATGTAAAATATTATTTAAACATTGATATTTTACAACTTTATATATTTTATTTTGTTTAAAACATATAATCCAATAGTAAAATAAGCTATTTAAACTATAGAATATTGCTTATGTTGTTTTAAATTCCAACTGTGCCATTTTAATATATACAAATAGTATGTCTAATGATGCAGGAGTTACACCAGAGATTTGTGATGCACTAAATAGAGTAGGTGGAGTTGATTTCTCTAGCTTCTCTACAATCTCATTACTTAATCCAGATACTTTTCTAAAGTTGAAATCTTTTGGTATTTTTACTTTAAGCATATCTTTCATTTTATCTATTTGATTTTGTTGCTTTTCAATATACCTATTATATTTTGCTTCTATTAAAATTTGGTCTATCTCTTCATCTGTATATTTTTCAAATTGAGGTAATAATATAATTAATTTTTCTTTTTTAACTTCACCTCGTCCTAAAATATCAATCCAATAGGTTCTGTCATTTATTTTCATTTCACCAATACTCTCTAGCTTTAATAAAAACTCTTTTGTTGGAGTAACAAATTCACGCTTTAGATAATCTACTGCCTCTTTTATATTTTTCTTTTTAATAGATACTTGTTTTCCATAAACCTCATCAAGAAGTCCTAGAGTTACGCCATAATGTGATAATCTTATATCTGCATTGTCTTCTCTTAAAAGTAGTCTATACTCTGCTCTACTTGTAAACATTCGATAAGGCTCTTTTGTTCCTTTGGTTACAAGGTCATCTATCAGTACACCGATATAAGCTTCATCTCGTCGTAAAATAAATGGATTTTTACCCTGTAGTTTTAATACAGCATTAATTCCTGCCATCAAACCTTGTGCTGCTGCCTCTTCATATCCTGTTGTCCCATTAATTTGACCTGCACAATATAATCCATCAACAAGCTTAGTCTCTAGTGTATGATAAAGCTCTGTTGGTTGAACATAATCATACTCAATAGCATATCCATATCTCACTATTTGAGCCTCTTCCATTCCTTCAACTGACCTAATCATATCAAGTTGAACATCTGTTGGTAGAGATGTACTCATTCCATTTATATAATATTCATTTGCTTCAAGAGTTTGAGGTTCTACGAAGATTTGATGTCTAGGTCTGTCTCTAAAACGACTTACTTTATCTTCAATACTTGGACAATATCTAGGTCCGACACCTGCTATTTGTCCAGAGAATAGAGGAGCTCTGTCAAAATTACTCTCTATTAAAGTATGTGTACCTTCATTTGTATATGTTACATGACAAGGAAGTTGTTTAGGATTAAATTTTTCTCTATCTGTTCTAAAAGAGAATGGGATAGCTGGATCATCGCCTCCCTGCTCTTCCATAACATCAAAATTGATACTTTTACCATCTATTCTTGCACAAGTTCCAGTTTTAAGTCTTCCAATCTCCAATCCTAAATCTCTAAGATATGTCGCCAACTCAATAGATGCAAATTCTCCTTGTCTTCCTCCTTTCTGTTGCTTATTTCCAATATGTATAGTTCCATCTAAAAATGTACCAGCTGTAATTATAACTTTAGACGCAGTGTATATATTGCCAAGTTCTGTCTCTACACCATCTATTTTATTATTCTCTATAATCAGCCCTATAACCATCTCTTGTTTTACAGATAAATTATCACAATTTAATATAGAGTCACGCATATATATACGATATCTATCCATATCTATTTGAGCTCTACTACCTCTAACTGCTGGTCCTTTAGATGCATTTAAAGTTCTAAATTGAATACCTGTTTTATCTGTAGCCAATCCCATCTCTCCACCTAAAGCATCTAACTCTTTAACTAGATGACCTTTAGCCAACCCACCAATTGCAGGATTACAACTAGAAGCTCCTATCTGTTCTACTAAAATAGTTATCATTAAAGTCTTAGCACCCATTTTAGCACTAGCTAATGATGCTTCTACTCCAGCATGTCCACCACCAATTACAATTACATCATACTTCATAATTAATTTTGTGCCTCTTTAATAAACCATACTAAACTTATAACTACTACTATAACAATAAACCCTAATAAAAATTCATCAATTCCTGGCATTCAATTCTCCATCTTTTTCTTGTTCTCTTAATTGTCCACATGCTGCTGATATATCAAGCCCTTTAGATTCTCTTATCGTGCAGTGTAAACCTCTTTTTGTTAAATACTCTTGGAATCTAAACATATCCTCTTGATGAGGTCTCTTAAATTCTGTTCCACCATAAGGATTAAAATATATTAAATTTACTTTTGCTTTTATACCATTAAGCAATTTCAATAGTTTTTTAGCAGATTCCATCTGATCATTAACATCTTTAATAACCAGATATTCAAACATAACTCTTTTTCTTGCATTAATAGGAAACTTTTTAACAGCATCTATTATAGATTTAATATTATATGCTTTATTAATTGGCATTAGAGTCTCTCTAAGTTCATCATCAACTGCGTGAAGAGATATTGCTAGATTTATACCTAAATCCATATCACCTAATTTCTTAATTTTACTACTAAGTCCACTTGTTGATACGGTTTGTCGATGTGTAGCTATTGCTAATCCATCTGGGTCTGAAAAGATTTTAATAGCTTGAACAACATTATCCAAATTATCTAAAGGTTCACCCATTCCCATATATACAATATTTACTCTTCTATTTGCATCAATATCATTATCTTTCTTAACCATTAAAAGTTGAGAAACAATCTCTCCAGCTGTCAAGTTTCGCATAAATCCACCCTTTGCAGTTAAACAAAAAGCACAACCAACTTTACAACCAACCTGAGAAGAGACACAAACTGTATATCTTTTTTGATGTTTAATAGTTCCATCTTCATGAAATTGTTTATCTCTCATTAAAAGTAAAACAACCTCAACAGTGTGTCCATCATGCAATTCAAAAAGGTATTTTCTACTACCATCTTTACTATCTTGAACCATAAGAGTTTTAAGAGGTGTAAGAGTAAACTCTTTATCCAATTCTTCTCTCATATTCTTTGGCAAATTTTTCATTTCATCAAAAGATAATGCATATTTGTGATATGTCCAATTGATTATCTGTTTAGCTCTAAATGATGGCTTAACCATCGTAGCTAATTCCTCTTTTGTATAATCTTGAAGGATTTTTTTCATATTTTTTCTTTCTATTAATCTTCATTAATTTTTAGATTATATTATATCATAATCTATGATTACAGTTATCCTAAAACTTTTTAACAGCACCTAATAATTTCTTTTTTATCTCTGATATTATAGGCGCATGTTTCTTATCACTTTTTTGATAACCATATTTATCGAATAATTTTACTGGTGCTTCTTCAGTTACAACATTAATATTTTTGAATTTATATACAAATTTATAATCTCTTCTTGTAATATCTAAAAGTGTATCACAATCTTTATCCATCATTAAACTTTGACCTAAAAGAT
>JAMOSL010000011.1 GCA_027063105.1 Campylobacteraceae bacterium | reverse complement strand
CTAATGGATTAGGTATACCAGAGAAAGAGGTGAGTATTACAACTATTGATAGTGCCTATGGTTCAATATCTCCTACTACTATTAAAACAGATAAATCAGGTAGAGCTATATATAAATATATAGGACCAGATTCACTTAGTGGATTAAAAAGTACATTTGCTAAATTTAGTTTTACAGAGAGTGATTTAACTATATATGAAGATATGGAAATTAAAGTAAGTGCTATTGGTGGTGGAGCAGATTATAAACTTATAAATGCAAATCCCCCTCTAAGTATAATCCAACCTAATCAATCTGGACAAATTGAAGTTCAATTAACACTTAATGGATTTCCTGTTATTGATGCAAGGTCTTGTACTGCTGAGAATAGTACAATTACTGTTGATTGTGTAATGCCTGAATCAATTCCAAGAAGTTATGGACGAATTACAGATGCTGGTGGTTCAACAGCAAAAGATGGATATATATATTATGATCATGTTGGACCGAATGCAGTTGATAAAGCTAATGTTGGAACAGAACATATATTTAATATTATTTACTTTGATAAAGATGGTAAACCTCAAGCATCTATACCAATTACAATTGAAATGAATTTTTAGTTATGATTAATCTTAAATTATTTCAACAAAACTTTGATGAGGCTAGTGCTAAACTAGAAAAAAAGGGTGTGGATATATCCACACTCAAGAATTTAAAAGAGTTATTTTCGTCTTTAAAAGAGGCTAACTCATCTTTAGAGTTAGCAAAAGCAAACCAGAATAAGATGTCTAAATTATTTGGACAATATAAAAAAGAAGGTAAAGATATTGATGAACTTAAAGCTAAAGTTGATAAGAATAAGGAAGTTATATCCTATCTTCAATCCAAAGCTAGAGAGGCTGATAATTCTTTATATGAGGTAGCTTTGGCTATTCCTAACTTTCCAGATGATAGTGTTCCTAATGGAAAAGATGAAGATGATAATATTGAGATTAAAAAGGTTTTAACTCCCAGAGATTTTAACTTTGAACCAAAAGAACATTGGGCATTATCAGAGATAAATGGATGGATAGACTTCGAGAGAGGTGTAAAACTAGCTAAAAGTAGATTTAGTGTTCTAAGAGGAGAATCTGCAAGACTAGAAAGAGCTTTAATTAATTTCTTTTTAGATTGTAATAGAGAGAAAGGATTTGAAGAGATTTATGTCCCATTCTTGAATAATTCGGCTATGCTTCAAGGTACAGGTCAACTTCCAAAATTTGGAGATGATTTATTTAAAATAGAAGGTGAAGATTTATATCTTATTCCAACAGCTGAAGTTCCTTTAACTAATCTATATAACAATGAAATATTATCAAAAGATGAACTACCTATCTTGATGACAGGATATACACCTTGTTTTAGAAAAGAGGCAGGTAGTGCAGGACGAGATACAAGAGGAATGATTAGACAACACCAATTTGATAAAGTTGAAATGGTTGCTATTACTAATCCAGATAATAGTGATGAAATATTTGATATGATGGTTCAAAATGCTTCAGATATTTTAACAGCCTTAAAACTACCTCATAGAATTGTAAGACTTTGTGGTGGTGATTTAGGATTCTCTGCTAGTCAAACTATAGATTTAGAAGTTTGGCTACCTGGACAAAATAAATATAGAGAAATTAGTTCTATATCTAATACGAGAGATTTTCAGGCTAGACGAGCAAAAATTAGATTTAAAGATGGCAAAAAGAACCATCTTGTTAATACTTTAAATGGTTCAGCTTTAGCAGTTGGAAGAACTCTTATTGCTATTATGGAAAATTATCAAAATGAAGATGGTTCAATAGAAATTCCAGAAGTATTAAAAAAGTATATGTAAATAAAAAAAGAGATTAGATGAGTACAGAAGAACAATTTAGAAAACTATTTGATAATAATTTATCAACCGATGAGGCTAGAGATTTTCTTATCTCTTTATATCAAAAAGGAGAGTCTGCTAATGATATAGCACTCTCTGCATCAATTATGCGTCAACACTCTATAAAACTTCCAATATCCGAAACTTTACAAAATAATTCTATTGATATTGTTGGAACTGGTGGAGATAAAAGTGGAAGTTTTAATATATCATCAACAGTATCATTACTTCTATCTTCTATTGGGTCAGTTGTAGCGAAACATGGAAATAGAAGCATTACAAGCAATTCTGGTTCTGCTGATTTATTAGAAGAGTTAGGAATTAATTTGAATTTATCACCTAAAAATCAAGTAAAAATTTTAGAAGAGTGTGGATTCTGTTTTATATTCGCAATTAATCATCATCCAGCCATGAAACATATCATGCCTATTAGAAAATCTATAGAACATAGAACTATATTTAATTTATTAGGACCATTAACAAATCCTGCAGGTGCTAAAAAATATCTCTTAGGTATTTTTGATCCATCTTTTATAGATATAATGGCAGAGGCACTGATTAAACTTGGAACAGATAAAGCTTATATTGTAAGTAGTAATGATGGAATGGATGAAATATCAATATCAACAACAACACCATTTGCATATATTGAAGATAATAAAATAACTAAAGGTATTATTGATCCAGAAGCAGATGGATTTAAATTATATCCTAAAGAGCAAATAATCGGTGGTAATGCAAAAGATAATGCTAAAATTACAAAAGATATTTTTAAAGGCATAGAGCAAGGTGCTAAAAGAGAAATAGTTTTAATTAATTCATCTTATGCATTAATCGCAGATGGAAAAGCTAGAGATATTAAAGAGGCTAGAGAGATATCTATAGACGCATTAGATAGTCTAAAAGTCCTAAAACATTTAGAACTAATAAGAGATATATCAAATAAATTATGAAAAATATAAAAATAAAAGTATCAAAAGACAATATGCATAAAATTACTGACTATTTAAATTCTAATTTACCAGATAATATTATCATATTCTTAGTTGGTAATCTTGCAAGTGGAAAAACAACTCTATCTTCAGCTATTGCAAAATCAAAAGGTATAGAGCATGGAGTAACATCTCCCACATTCTCTCTTCAACAATGTTACGGAGACAAATTATATCATTATGATTTATATCGAATTGAGAATGAAAGCTTTTTCAATCTCGGACTTCATGAAGAGCTAGATAAAGATGGTTGGCATTTAATAGAATGGGCAGATGAATATCTACAATCATTTATAAAGAGTGCAGGATATAATACTCTATTAATAAATATAGAGTATGCTGATGATTTGAGAGAGTATATAATCTCATATAAATAAGTTTAATATAATTAAAAAAGTAGTATATTATTTTAATGTTTAATTTTAAACAAAGGATTTATATGCTTAAAAAATTATTAATTGCTCTAATATTTTTAGGAACGCTCCTAAATGCAACCGACAAGAAAAAACTATATAAAAGCATAGATAGGTTTTAAAACCTATCTAAATCTATAGAGTCCGTACTTCATCGTTTGAGTGGAATTTGATAGCCACTCTTTACCTGCATCACTATTCCATTGTTAAATATAAGAAAATCGTTAGCACTTTTTATTACTTTTGGATTACATAACTTAAAAAGAG
>JAMOSL010000010.1 GCA_027063105.1 Campylobacteraceae bacterium | reverse complement strand
TTTGACGAAAAATTCATATCAACCAATAAAAAGGGATAATCTTTTATCTATTATAGAAAAAATAAAACGAAAAATAGGTGAAAAAAAATTAGAACTGACATATCTTATGAATAATGAAACATATCAAAGGATAGAGAAGAAGAATAGAGATGGAGATTATTTTATAAAGACTAAAGAGTTATTAAAATTAGAGCTAATATCTCTTCAAGAGAAATTGGAAATTCAGGAAGATCAAGAGTATCTATGGATGCAAATATTATGGAGTTGGGCAGAACGAGAAAATATAGATAATTTTCCAGTAGATAAAAATGCTTTACTCAATCTAAAAAATCTTGATATTAGTCATAAGAATTTAACTCAATTGCCAGAAGAGTTGTCTAAACTTAGTAATCTAGAAATTCTTAATATTTCAGATAATCAAATATATCAACTTCCATATTCCATAGTAAAGCTTAGAAATCTTATATATCTGAATCTTTCACATAATAATTTAAGTAGATTACCTAAAAATATAGGAAAACTTTCAAAGTTAGAAGTTTTAGATTTAGAAGGTAATAAATTGACAAGATTGCCGAACTCTATTACAAATTTAGAAAATCTAACACAATTAAAACTATCATATAATCAATTAACTAAATTACCTGATTCTATTACAAATTTAGAAAACTTAAGAGGACTTTTTCTTAAAGGTAATAAATTACATTAAATAATCATCATCTCTCATATTTTTATCTTCAATATATTCTCTATACATGACAGCAAGACCCATTAATACAATAATTATAAATATAGCACTAATAGTTATTTTTATAAAAATATCTGCTGATATTCCATCACCCCAAATTTGAACTAAGAGTAAAATGGAATATAGTAAAACTATTATTCCAGATATTGAACTTGATATTTTCATAACACTCATTACTTATCTTTTTTCATTACAACGATATAACCTTCTCTTGTGAAGAATAATAACATTCGTCTATTATCTTTTTCCATTGTGACAACTTCCCAGCCTTTTCTTGCATTGATGTTTAAGAATTCAGAAAATTTTATAGGATTTACTTTCGATTGACCTAAAAAGAGAGATCCTAACATTCCTTCTTGATATACTATTACTTTATACTCTATCATAATTTTTGTCCATTAATATTTAATTTTCCATTAGAATACTTTATAACATATATTGTTTTGGTTTTCTCTTTTTTAGGTGGAAGCATAGCCAACATCATAGCTCTTGGGTCCTTCATAATTGTACTCATCATCTCTTGAGACAATTCTATTCTTGTTTCTAAATTTAAAAATGATAGTGCCATCATAGGATTTGAAGCAATAAATTTTGCATTATTTTTGATATCATCTAAGAATATTTTAGCCGTTATTTTTGTTGAACCCATTATATTTTTCTTATTAATTAGATTATTAACACTAAGGTCAATTATTTCTATAAAAAGTCCCTTGCTTGATATCAATTTAGAAATTAATTTATCTATCTCTTTATCACTAATTGATGTAGGATTTCTTGCACTTAATTTTTCTAAATCTTCATAAACTTTAGCATTTAAATTTGCAATTTTTATATGTAAATTTAGTTTATCAACAAGAGAATGTTTATTTGAAATATTTGAATCTAACAGATCCATAGAAATTTTATACTCTAAGTTTATAATTTTATCTTTCTTTTCTGTTTGAGTTTTTATTATAAGATTTTTTAACCTAAAATATTCTCCTAAAACTTTTTGCCCTAATGGTCTAATATCAATATCTTTAATTGATATTTTTGCTTGATCATTCGTTGGTTTATTTATATCATATATACCTGTTACATTAATACCATCAGTTTTTATTTTTGTATTATTTAGAACTTTATTAATATCTTTAATTGATATATTGTATTTATGATTTGTTGATGAATAGTCACTATTTATTACTATTAATTTATTTTTAATTAGATCATTGACTAATTCAGTTTCATTTTTATCTAAATTTTTAACTGGAAAATTAATAAGAGTAGAGACTCCCTTATAACTATCTTTCGTATAATTTATATCATTTTGAAATGTAGCACCAATTAACTCTTTATAGTTATCTTTATCATTCTTGTATTTGGATAAATAAGCTACAAAGCTCTCTCCATTCTTTTCTATTCTTCTATTTTTAATAATCCAGCCACCATCTATTAGACCATTAGATTTTACTTCACTGATATGGTCTTGTACGATTTTATTAACATTTATAGACTTTACTATTGGGGTGTTTGCCATAATTGCAACAGTCACAAATGTACTAAGCACAACTTTTTTTATCATAACTAATCCTTTTAAATTTGTTAACCTATTCTAGCCAATAATAGATAAAAATATGATATTTCCTCTTCAGGTAGATTCAAGATATAATTAATTTTTTTTAGATATACTAATGTAGATTTTAAATGAGGGATAATAATGAAAAAAATATTATGGTATTTAAGTATCACATTAATTTTGAATTGGCTTTTAATTAATAATCTTCTAGCATCTGATAGTATAATCTTGTCACAAAAAAGTACAAAACAGAAGATAACTCAAGATTTGAAATTATATGAAAAATTTATAAAATCTAATCCTCATCTGCAAGAATTGAGAGATACAGAGATGTTTTATATCTCTACAGAAAAAGTATATTCTCATTTTATAATAAAAGTAGATAATATTTTAAATCCAAGGGTTGTTGTAGATTTATATCTAGAATTAAAAGATATATTTCCTAATGCTTTTATACTTCAAAATAATAGTGAAGACAGTACAAATATGAAATATGAAACTATAAGTTCAGGAGTTAGGAGTGATGAACGGTTATTATGGTTTGCTATATTTGCTCTAGCAATTGTAGGTATTTTGGCATTATTCTCCTCTTCTGCACAAATAAGAAAAATATTAAGTCGTCATAAATTGATGCAAGATAAACAGAAGAAGATAGAGGGTTTTCTTGCAAATATAGGAGAAAATATATATACTCTTAGTAAAAAAAATATTGGCTACAAGGGAGACTCTTCTAAAGAGATAGAAAAATCTCCTGCAAAAGTTATAATTGAAAAAAAATTATTCTCTACAACAAGAGTTATGATACATTTTTTAAGAATTAAGGCAAAAAGAATTAAAATAATTCAAGAGGAGTATAACTTAAATAATGTACTTAATGGAGTATTAGGTCTGTTAAGTCATCGTTTTGAGGGAAGTAATATAGAACTTATTTTTGATATAGATAATGATGTTCCTAAAAAAATAATTGGAGATCCATTACATTTATCTGAGGTTTTAACTGAAGTTTTGCAGAATGCGTTAGAATATACAGATAATGGAGAAGTTAAACTTCAAATATTTTTAAATTCTAAAAGTAGCCTTAAATTTCAGATAAGTGATACAGGTTTAGGAATCACTGATACACAATTAGAGAAGTTATTTATACCTACATATACATCTAATGATGAGTATAAGGGATTAGGGTTATTTGTAGCAAAAGAGTTAAGTATATTAATGGGTGGTGAATTAAAAATTATTAAGAGTGATGGAAATGGTACAATTTTTGATTGTAATATACCATTTACACC
>JAMOSL010000009.1 GCA_027063105.1 Campylobacteraceae bacterium | reverse complement strand
TCTTTTATTGGAAAAGTAAAAACCGTTGTTCAGATGATTGCTATAGGGTTTTTATTAATGGAGTGGGAAGGTGGAAATATTATATTATGGATAGCAGTGGCTCTTACTTTGTATTCAGGATATGAATATGTAAGAGATTTTCTAAAGAAAGCTACTCTCTAATCTAATTTTGATATTAACTCTTTATAGTGTTGGACATTTTGAAAAGCTTTTTCATAACGCCAACGCAATACAAACTCTATAATTTTATTCTTTAATTCTGGATCAATAGTTTCACCTTTTCCAAAGTATCCTAAAGATATATTTTTTGCTTTTTTCTTTCCATTACTATCAGGCTCATAAGTTATTGCAATTACTTGTATATATTTACCCGCTCTAATTTCACCAAAATCTTCATTTTTTAAACCAATACCACTTAGATTCATAGCTTTATAATGAAAAATAGTATCAAAGTCTGGAGATTTCTCAAATATTTTCAATTCTTTATATAACTTTTCTATCATAGTTATATTTGCTCTACGAATACTTTTACTTGGTGCTTTCTTTGTTTTTGATGATGATTCATCTTCCATCTTAATAACTTCTATACTTTTATCATCAATATTAATATTTGATTCAGTATCTTTTACTATTACTTCAACAGGTTCATATTTATTCTCTTTATTAGCTATATACTGGCTATATTTCGATAATAGAGGAGCATTTTGATAATATCCGCTTTTGTTTCCTATTTTGTCTTCTAATCTATCTGTTAATTCTTTAAGTTTGTCTAAACTACTAGCCATCACCAACCTTTCTCTCCACCATATTAGATAATATAATATCAGAAAAATAACTCAATTTTACTTAATAATTGTCTAAAGTTCATATTTTTTAGTAAAAAAATCAAATATAGCTTAATCATCTTTACGATAAAATACTTTTAAATATTAACTATTTTAAAAATACGATTTAAGGCAAAATATGGACTACTTACAAATTAATGGTGGTAAAAAACTTAGTGGAGATGTTATTATTAGTGGAGCTAAAAATTCTGCTCTTCCTATCATTGCTTCAACTATTCTTAGTAATAAAGAGATTAAACTTACAAATTTACCAAATGTTGTAGATATTCGTACACTTTTAAAGCTTTTAACTATGCTTGGTGGAGAAGTTAATCATGATAAGACAACAGCTATTATCAATAACTCAAGTATTAATAATACTAAAGCAGTGTATGAGATTGTATCTCAAATGAGAGCTTCTATTTTAGTTTTAGGTCCTTTATTAGCTAGATTTGGTGAATGTGAGGTCAGTCTTCCAGGAGGTTGTGCAATTGGTCAAAGACCTATAGATTTACATCTTAAAGCTCTTGAAGCAATGGGTGCTAAAATTGAAATTAGAGGTGGATATGTTAGAGCTGAAGCTCCTAATGGATTGATAGGTGCAAAAATAATCTTTGACAAAATTACAGTTGGGGGAACAGAGAATATAATTATGGCAGCATCATTAGCAAAAGGTGTTACAACAATTATAAATTCTGCAAGAGAACCTGAAGTTGTGCAACTTTGTGAAATGATAGAAAGTGCAGGAGTTAAAATCACTGGAATAGGTACAAGTGTATTAACTATAGAGGGAACAGATGGCAAACCTTTAGACTTTAAAGATATAGAAATTATACCTGATAGAATAGAAGCTGGTACATATCTTTGTGCTGGTGCAATTACAAATTCATCTATTACACTTCATAGAGTTAACTATGAACATATTAGGGCTTCTGTTAGTAAATTAGAAGAAATGGGTTGTTCATTTAATATTGATAAAGATAATATAACTATTAATCCAACAGAACATTTAAAAGCTATTAATTTGATTACAACAGAATACCCAGGATTTCCAACAGATATGCAAGCACAATTTATGTCTGTATTAATTATGGCAAATGGTGAATCTATTATTGAAGAGAGACTTTTTGAGAATCGTTTTATGCATGTAAGTGAATTGAATCGTTTAGGTGCTGATATTTGGCTAAAAGGCAATATTGCTGCTATTAGACCCATTGATAAATTATACTCTGCTGATGTTATGGCAACTGATTTAAGAGCCAGTTCAGCTTTAGTATTAGCTGGACTTGTTGCAGATGGGACTACTAATGTACATAGAATTTATCATTTAGATAGAGGATATGATGATTTAGAAGGTAAATTATTAAAATTAGGTGCTGATATAGTTAGGTTAAAGAAGTAGTTTTCCTCTAACCTCCTATAAATTTTTTCATTAAGAATTTTTTATTTGCTACCAGTAAATCATCTGGAATACTTTGCCCAATAGTGAAATAGCTTAGGGATAATGAGTGTTCCAGTAGATAACTTATAATTGGTCCTATATATTTTGTTTCATCAAATTTTGTTAGAATTACATTATCTATTTTTAGAGTTCCAAAATTTTTGTGTATAGCTTCTAAATCTTCGTATTTAATAGTAGTTGATATTACTAAGTTTACTTCTATATCATTTGATTTATCTATATCAATATACCTTAGAGTTTTTATCAATCTTTGAGAGTCATAAGGGGACATTCCTGTTGTGTCTATTAATATAATATCTTTATCTTGAACTGCATTATAAACTTTTTTAAATCTTTGAAATGTTCTTATTGTATAATGAGGTAGCTTAAGTCGTTTTGCAAAGTATGCTAATTGCTCAAATGCTCCTGCTTTAAAAGCATCAAGATTAATTAGAGCGACACTATATCCTTGAGAAGAGTATCTATGTGCAAGTTTTGCAACTGTTGTTGTTTTTCCTACACCTGTTGGTCCAACAAACACTTTAACTTTATGTTCTATTGGGTTTTCTTTATTAGTCTTAATAAGTTTATTAATTCTGTGCATTATATATATTATAAAATCTTTTTCACTCTTTACTACTTCTTTGTTTGCTACTCTTTTTGATAATTCATCTATCCAAGATTTTATCAATCCTCTTTTTATAAAAAATGATGACACTCTTTTTATAGTTGTTTCTGCATTTAAATCAAAATATTTTGTTTCATCTATTAATACTTTTATTTCACAAGAAAATTTATCTTCTTTTTCGTTATATATCTGTTTTGCAGATATTAATTTAAATCCATTTTTATATTTATTTTCAGCTAATTGGTAAGCCTCTTTTGGACTATTTGCTACAAATAATACTTCTAGCATTATCTACTCTTTTTATTTTTAATTAAAGATAGAGGGATTAATACAGATTCTCGCTCTGCCCAGTGTTGATGAGGTATTGTTAATTCTTTAGATGATATGGATATGTCATTATAAAATATAATGTCAATATCTAAAGTTCTTGGACCATTTGGAATATACCTTTTTCTACCAAACTTTTTTTCTACGCGAAGAAGATAATATAAAAGTTCTCTAGGTGTTAATTTCGTTGATATTATTAAAATAGAATTATAAAAATCTTTTTGGGGTATATATCCAAATGGAGGATTCTTTAGAATAGGACTACTTTCTATTATTTGTATCTTTTCAGATTTTCTTAAAAAATAATATAATCTATTAAACCTTCTTGGTACATCTCCAATATTTCCACCAATTCCTAAAACAGCCT
>JAMOSL010000008.1 GCA_027063105.1 Campylobacteraceae bacterium | reverse complement strand
ATGGCTATGGAGCTTAATAGTGATGGTAAAGATGTAACTATTGTAGGTGGTCGTCATATTTTGGGGGCTTCATTCGATGAGAATATGGCAATAGAAGCTGAAGAAATTATGATTAAGTCAGGCGTTAAAATGGAGCTAGGACAACATGCAAAACATATTACAGAAAACAACAATATAGCAACAGGTATTGAATTAGATGATGGAACTATTTTAAATGCAGAAGTTATCATCCTAGCGACTGGTTATCAACCAAATACAGCATTGGCAAAAGAAGCTGGAGTTAAACTAGCAAGATATAATGGTATTTGGGTTAATGAATTTATGAGAACTAGAAACAAAGATATTTTTGCTGTGGGAGATTGTTGTGGAAGAAGAGATTTTATTACAAAAGAACCTTCTAAAGTAATGTTGGCTTCAACATCTGCAGCAGAAGCTAGAATAGCTGGTAGGTCATTATATAAAATTAAGCATATGAAAGATTTTAATGGAACTATTGCAATATTTTCGACAATGATAGGTAATCGTGTTTTTGCCAGTGCTGGAGTTACTGAGAAAAGAGCTAATGAAGAAAATATAGATTATATATCAGGTATTTCTAATGGCATAAATAGACATCCTAAAACAATACCAGATGCTTCAAAACAGTTTGTAAAGCTCATAGCTATGAGAGATAGTGGAGAGATTATTGGTGGTCAAGTTATTGGGGATAAGGAAGCAGGAGAAATAATAAATATTATTGGATTGGCTATTGAATCTAAGATAACATTACATTCTCTTATATCTTTACAAATTGCGACTCAGCCACTTTTAACATCAGCACCAACAACATATCCAATTGTTTTAGCTGCTCAATCTGCACTAAATAGTTAATATTAGAGTTTGTAAAATACAAACTCTGAATGACCTATTTATATCTAAAAGTAATTCTACCTTTATCTAAACTATACGGAGTCAACTCAACTTTTACTTTATCACCTGGAAGAATTTTAATATAATGCATTCTCATTTTCCCTGCAATATGACATAAAACTATATGTTTATTCTCTAATTCTACTCTAAATGTAGCATTTGGCAATGCCTCTACTACTTTACCATCAATCTCTATAACATCATCTTTAGCCATTTATTTCCTTTTATCTTTATACTTTTGTTAAAATTATTGCTTTTCCATCTACCACTGCAACTTGATGTTCATAATGACTAGTTCTAAGATTATCTTCACTCAAAACTGACCACTTGTCATCTAGCAAAACAGGATTACTACTCTTTTGACAAACCATAGGTTCAAGACAAAAAACCATTCCATTCTTTATCTTTGGACCTTGATTAGCTTTGCCATCTAAGTAGTTTGGGATATTGGGTTCATCATGTGGTTTTGTACCTATTCCGTGACCACAATAGTCTCGTAGAGGTACAAATCCTCTACTTGTAATACCATCTTCAAGAATTTTAGATAACTCTTTAAATCGCATACCTACTCTAATTGAGCCTATTGCTTCATAAAGAACATCTCTAGAGCAGTTAATAACTGCTTCATCTTCTGGAGAAATATTTCCAATTCCCATAGTAATCGCAGCATCACCGAAATAACCATCTAATTTAGTACCAATATCAAGTCCCAAAACATCACCGTCTACTAAACGATAATCTGTTGGAACTCCATGGATAACAACTTCATTAAGAGAGGTACAAACTGAAGCTGGAAAGCCATATAACCCTTTGAATGATGGTATAGCCCCTAAATCTCTAATATAAGCTTCACCCATAGCATCAACCTCTTTAAGAGTCATACCACTTTTAACACTGTTTTTAAGATAATTTAATGTTTTCCCAACAATCTCACCAGCTTTTCTAAGCTTGGTGATTTCGTCAGGTTTACGAAGTGCAATAGCCATTAAAGACCTACATTCCCTAAGGTTTCATATTGATTCATAGTTCTTTGTGCCTCTATCTTACGCATTGTATCAAGAGCAACTTGAACAACAATTAAAACAGCTGTTCCACCAAAATAGAACGAAGCTCCAAGACTATTAATAAATATAAATGGTACAGTTGATATTATTGCCAGATATAAAGAACCTGAAGTGGTTAATCTACTAGCTACTTCATTTAAAAACTCTTTAGTGTGTTCTCCAGGTCTTACACCAGGAATAAACCCACCTTGTCGTTTTAAATTATCTGAAATATCTTTAGCATTAAATGCAATTGATGCATAGAAAAATGCAAAAAATACAACCATAATAAATGTAACTACATTGAAAGTGATTCCACCAGGAGCTAAAGTATCAGCAATAGCCGTCATAATTGGATTTGTACTTGATTGTAACATAGTTAACGGAAACATCAAAACAGCAGAAGCAAAAATAGGAGGAATAACACCTGAAAGGTTAATCTTTACAGGAATATAGTTCATTACTCTTTTATTCTGATTTTGCATTATTGTTTTTCTCGAATATGAAATAGGTACTCTTCTCTCGCCTAATTCAATATATATAATTACAAATATAGTTAAAAGCATAATTGCTAAAATTGCTAAGACTAATATAAAGTTCATCTCTCCAGCATTTACAGCTCTAATCGTATTTGATATAGCTGATGGAATTCCAGATACAATACCAGCAAAGATAATTAATGATATACCATTACCTATACCTTTTTGAGTAATCTGTTCACCAATCCACATAAGAAGCATTGTTCCTGCAAGCATAGAGAATGTAGCTAATATAGTAAATGTAGTAGGATCAATCATTATAGCACTCTGCCCACTTCTACCTGTCATACTCTGAAGTCCCATAGATACACCAATAGCTTGTACTACAGTAATAAAAATAGTGAAATAACGAATGATTTGCATATATTTTTGCATACCATCTCTCTCTTTTTTCATTTGACCAAGAGTTGGAAAAGTAGCTGCAAGAAGTTCCATAACGATTGAGGCTGTAATATAAGGCATAATACCTAAGGAAATAATACTAAGTCTTTCTATAGCATTTCCACTGAACATATTGGCTAATCCCAAGGCATTGTTGGAGTTGCTATCAAAGAATTCTTTGATAACTGCCATATCAACACCTGGTGTTGGGATATAAGCTAAAACTCTATAAGCAAAAAGAAATCCTAGAGTTACTAGAATCTTTTGAGTTAAAGCATTACCCATCTTATTTTCCGCTTGTTGTAACAGCTTCGTCTTTAATTTTAGATGCTAAATCTTTTGCACTAGCACCTATCAATTTGACTCTAGTTACTGTTTTGCCAAGCTTATGAATCGATTTAATACTCTCTAAAGTAATCTCATCGAGCTCTGCTATGGCTTTAATTTTTTCTACATTAATAACATAAGGTTTCTCAACTTTAGATGTAAAACCGATTTTAGGAAGTCTTTTATAAAGTGGCATTTGCCCACCTTCAAAACCTCTTTTTCGACTATACCCTGTTCTTGATTTTTGACCTTTGTTACCACGACCTGCTGTTTTACCAGTTCCTGAACCTTGACCACGACCTACTCTTTTTCTATTACGAGTTGAACCTGGTGCTGGTTGTAAGTTATGTAATGACATACCTACTCCTTACGCTTTAATTCTTGTAAGGGCTTGAATTGTAGCTCTTACTAAGTTATTTGGGTTGTTTGAACCAATAGATTTAGTTAAAATATCTTTGATACCAGCTAATTCTATAACAGGTCTAGCAGCACCACCAGCAATAACACCAGTACCTTCTGATGCTGGTCTAAGTACAACACGACTTGCATTAAACTTATGTTCAATATCATGAGCAATAGTTGTACCTTTGATATTAATTGTTACAAGGTTTTTAAATGCATCATCAACTGCTTTTTTAATAGCATCTGGAACTTCTTTAGACTTACCAAATCCGTAACCAACTGTACCATTTTTATCACCAATAACAACCAGAGCAGTAAATCTAAATCTTCTACCACCCTTTACAACCTTAGTAACTCTACCAATGTTTACAATTGCTTCTTCAAAATCTTCTCTATTAATATTTTCCATTCATGTGTCCTTAAAACTTAATGCCAGATTCTCTAAGAGCATCTGCAAAAGATGCAACAACACCGTGATAAAGATAACCATTTCTATCAAAAATAACATTTTCAATATTTTTAGAAGATAACTCTTTAGCAAACTCTCTAGCTACAGCTTTTGCATCTTCACGATTAGCTTTAAGACCTAATTTTCTTCCATCAACTGATGCAAGAGTAGTACCTTCTGTATCATTAACAATTTGAGCATAAATATGCTTGTTTGATTTAAAGATAGTTAATCTTGGAGTATCAACCGTACCAAAGATATTAGCTCTAATTCTAGCTTTTCTTTGAGAACGAAGTCTATTTTTTCTTTTTTGAATACTTTTTAACATATACTACCCCTACTTCCCAGCTGCTTTACCAGCTTTTCTGATAATAACTTCATCAGTATACTTAACACCCTTACCTTTGTATGGCTCTGGTGGTCTAAAGTCTCTAATCTCTGCTGCTGCTTGACCTACTACTTGTTTATCACTACCTTTAATTGTAATAATATTTTTAACAACAGTAACATCAAGACCCTCTGGAATATCAAAATTAATATCATGAGAGTGACCCAATTGAAGATTCAAAACTTTACCTGAAACAGATGCTCTATAACCAACACCATTGATTTCTAAAGATTTTTCAAAACCTTTGTCAAGTCCAATAATGATATTATTAAATAAAGCTCTATAAGTTCCCCAATATGCTGAACTCTCTTTATCTTCACCATTTCTAGTAAATGTTACTTCAGCACCATCAACAGAAATACTAACTCTTCCATGAGTCTCTAATCTTTTTTCTAAGTTTCCTTTTTTAGCAACAACTACAGTACCATCTACTGATACTTCAATTCCATTTGCTACTGTAACAGGTCGTTTTCCTACTCTAGACATAAACTACCTCCTTACCAGATACTACAGATAACTTCACCACCGATTCCACGCTTAAACGCTTCATCATTAGGAAGTACACCTTGACTTGTAGAAACAACTAGTGTTCCATAACCATTTTTAAATGTTCTAATAGCATCTTTAGCTTGGTGAACTCGTCTACCTGGCTTAGAGATTTTTTTCATCTCATTAATTACACTAGAACCATTATCATCATATTTTAAAACAACTTTAATTGTCTTTTTAACACCATCTTCTTTTACTTTGAAACTCTCAAGGTAACCCTTCTCCACAAGAATAGAAACAATTGCTTCAATACTTTTTGAGTGTAAAAGTGTTGTTACATCCAATCTTCGTTGTGCAGCATTTCTTATTCGAGTAAGAGAGTCTGCAATCATATCTGTCATCATCTGTTAATCCTTCAACTACCAGCTTGCTTTTCGCATGCCTGGAATAAGACCTTCATTGGCCATTTTTCTTAAACAGATACGGCAAATACCGAAATCTCTGTAAACTGAATGTGGTCTACCACAAATTGAACATCTTGTATAAGCTCTAACAGCAAATTTAGGTTTTCGCTGTTGTTTGTTAATCATTGACTTCTTAGCCATTATTTTCTCCCTTTAGCGAAAGGCATACCCAACTTTTCTAAAAGAGTAAATGCCTGTTTGTCATCTTGTACACTTGTTACAACAGTAATGTTCATACCATGTGTCTTGATAATTTTGTCATAAACAACTTCTGGGAACATTAACTGCTCTTGAAGACCAAAGTTATAACTTCCTCTACCATCAAAACCTTTTCGTGGAACACCTCTAAAGTCTTTTACTCTAGGAAGTGCAATTGATACAAGTTTATCAAAGAAGTTATACATATTTTCACCTCTAAGAGTTACTTTAATACCACTTGGAGCTCCCTCTCTTGCTTTAAAACCAGCAACAGATTTTTTAGCCATAACGATAACAGCTTTTTGTCCAGCAATTAGAGAGATAGTATCAGTCATATTTTGAGTAAGTTTATTATCCTTACCCTCTTCACCAATACCAACACTAATAACTATTTTCTCTAACTTAGGAGTTTGCATTGCATTAGCAATAGCACAATCTTCTCTAAGTGCAGGAACTATGTCTAAATACTTTTGCTTCATTCTGCTCATAAGATTAGTCCTCTACTTTTTTAACATTTGAGATATGGATAGGCATCTCTTTAGAATCAAATCCACCCTCTTTATTTTCTTCACTTGGTTTAACAGCTTTCTTTGCTATTTTACAACCTGCAACAATTACAGCTTGTTTTTTTGTAATAACTCTAAGAACTTCTGCTGTTGTACCTTTATCATCACCAGCGATAACTTGAACTTTATCGCCTTTCTTGATTTTCATCTTTATTGCCATTACCATACCTCCGGCGCAAGTGATACAATTTTCATAAAACCTGCATATCTTGTTTCACGACTTACAGGACCAAAGATACGAGTACCTATAGGCTCTTTTTTGTCGTCTATAATAACAGCTGCATTATCATCAAAACGAATTAATGAACCATTTTCTCTCTGAAGTTCTTTTCTTGTTCTAACAACAACTGCTTTAATAACTTTTCCCTTTTTAACTTTACCATTAGGAAGAGCTTTTTTTACAGAAGCAACGATAACATCACCTACTGATGCGTATCTTCTCTTAGAACCACCAAGAACTTTAATACACATAATCTCTTTTGCACCACTATTATCTGCAACAGTTAATCTTGTAAAACTTTGTATCATTACACCTCTCCTCTTTTTACAATCTCAAGAAGTCTAAAGTTTTTTGTTTTAGATAGAGGTCTACACTCAATAGCTGTCACTGTATCACCTACAAGAATATCATTTTTTTCATCGTGGATAAGATATTTTTTAAATCTTCTTACAGTTTTGTGATATCTTGGGTGAAGAACTCTTCTCTCCACTAAAACAGTTGCTGTTTTATCACCAGATTTTGTAACTACTGTACCAGTTATTTGTCTTTTTGGCATATTAACCCTTTACTTAGAACGAACAGCAGTTAATACTGTTTGAATTCTTGCGATATCTTTTTTGGCAACTCTTAACTCGTTAGTGTTAGTTAGTTGCATAGTCTTTTGTTTTGCTTTAAGTGTAAAAAGCCCTATCTTTTTTTCTTTTAATAATTCAATAAGTTCAGCTTCTGTCTTACTTGCAATATCAGTATAATTCATTACTATCCTTTGCAGTTATAATTTTTGTTTTAAAAGGCAATTTATGTTTAGCAAGTGTCAATGCTTCTCTAGCTAAATCTTCATCAACACCAGCCATTTCAAAAATAATTCTACCAGGCTTAATATTCATAACCCATCTATCAACAGCACCTTTACCTTTACCCATTCTTGTTTCAAGTGGTTTAGCAGTAAGAGGCTTATCTGGGAAAACTCTAATCCAAGTTTTACCTGTTCGATTAATCTTTCTAGTCATAGAAACTCTTGAAGCTTCAATTTGTCTTGAGTCAATTCTTCCAGCTTCAGTTGCCTTTAGTGCAATATCACCAAATTCAATTTTATTACCTCTAAAAGATTTACCTCTATTACGACCTTTCATCTGCTTTCGCCATTTTGTTCTCTTAGGCATCAACATAACTATTCACCTCTTCTTCTTGATGGTTTTCTTCCACCTCGTTCTTTTTTCTCTTCTTTTGGTTCTGCTTGAATACCTTTTTGAAGAACTTCGCCTTTAAAGATCCATACTTTAATACCTACAATTCCATAAGTAGTATGAGCTTCTGCGAAACCATAATCAATTTTTGCTCTAAGTGTATGTAAAGGAACTCTTCCCTCAAGATACCACTCTGTTCTAGCCATTTCAGCACCACCAAGTCTACCAGCAACAGATATTTTAATACCTTTTGCTCCAGACTTTAATGCACCTTGAATAACTTTTTTCATAGCTCTTCTGAATGCTGTTCTTCTCTCAAGTTGAGTTGCAACATTTTCAGCAGCTAATTGAGCAGAAGCTTGTGGTCGTTTCTCTTCTTTAATATTGATATTAACATCTTTACCAAGCATTTTGATTAAAGTTGCTTTTAATTTTTCAATATCTGCACCTTTTTTACCAATAATAATACCAGGTCTAGCTGTTACAATATTAATTCTTAATTTCTTAACTGTTCTTTCAATGATGATGTTAGATACACCAGCATAAAAAAGTTCTTTTTTAAGAAATTTTCTAATTTTATAGTCTTCAGCAATAAATGCTGCTGTTCTATCTTTAGCTGGAAACCATCTTGATTCCCAGTTTCTATTGATTCCTAGTCTAAGACCTATTGGATTAACTTTTTGACCCATAGTTATGCACCCTTCTTAGTAGTTTGTTCTTCATTAGTAGGTTCTGCTACTTCTACCAAGATATGAGCAGTAGGTTTAAGAATTCTACTAGCAGTTCCTCTAGCTCTTGGTCTCCATCTTTTCATTACTGCTGCTTTATCAACTCTACAACTTGTAATTACAACTTCTTCAGGTTCAAAGTCACCGTTAGCTACAGCCGAAGCTATAACTTTAGAAATAATTCCTGCTGCTTTATTCGGCATAAATTCAAGACTAGCAAGTGCAAGTTCAGCGTTCATTCCTTGTACTTCTCTAGCTATCAATCTAGCCTTGTTAGGTGATACTCTTACGAATTTTAATAATGCTTTACTCATCATTCACCCTTAACCTATTTTCTTTTGAACTGAGCCTTTATGACCCTTAAATGTTCTAGTTGGTGCAAATTCACCTAATTTATAACCTACATGATTTTCAGTTACAAATACTGGTATAAATTGTCTACCATTATGTACATTGATTGTTAACCCAATAAACTCTGGAAAAATCACAGAGCGTCTTGACCAAGTTTTGATAGGTTTAGTAGAACCCTCTTCTTTTGCTGTTAACACTTTTTTCATTAAGTGACCATCAATAAATGGACCTTTTTTCGTCGATCTAGCCATCTTAGCCCCTTATTTCTTACGCTTAGTGATAATAAGTCTATCACTTGCTTTTTTCTTACGAGTTTTATAACCTTTAGTTGGCATACCCCATGGAGATACAGGATGTCGACCAGAGTTAGTTTTACCTTCACCACCACCGTGTGGGTGATCAATAGGGTTCATTGCAGAACCTCTAGTTTGTGGTCTTTTTCCAAGATGTCTACTTCTACCAGCTTTACCAATAACGATGTTAGCAAAGTCTTCATTACCAACAGTACCGATAGTTGCAAGACATTCACCTAAGATATATCTCATTTCACTAGAAGGCATTCTGAGAGATACATATTTGCCATCTCTACCCATAATCTGAGCATATCCACCAGCTGAACGGGCAAATTTACCACCTTGACCTGGATTAAGTTCAATATTATGAACTAGTGTACCAACAGGTATAGACTTCAATTTCATTGCATTACCAGTTTTGATATCAAGACCAGCTTCTGCAGAGATAATTTTATCGCCTACTTTAAGACCTTTTGGTTGAAGAACATATCTTCTGTCACCATCAGTATATTTAACTAAACAAATTCTACAGTTTCTGTATGGGTCATACTCAATAGTAGCCACAGTACCTTCAACGTTAAATTTATTTCTTTTGAAATCTATAATTCTATATAGTTTTTTTGCACCTGCTTGTCTATGTCTTGAAGTAATTCTACCATTAGAGTTTCTACCTGCGTGAGCTGGGAGTTTTTTAAGGAGACTTCTTACACTTGCTTTAGCAGTAATATCACTACTATCCAAGTTAGTCATATAACGACGCGAAGGTGTGGTTGGTTTATATGTTTTAATTGCCATCTACTCTCCTTATACCGCTAAACTTTCAATTTTTGCATCTTCTGGAAGCTTGACATAAAATTTCTTCATATCAGGTCTTTTTCCTTCGATACCTTTAAATCTCTTAACTTTTCCATTTACTCTCATAGAATTAACACGCAATGGATTAATTCCAAAAAATTCTTTGAAAACTTGTTTAAGAGCATTCTTTGTCATTCTTGGCGTTGTTTGAACTACGATGACACCATCTTCTTGAAGCTCAATAGTCTTCTCTGTGTACATAATTGATTTAATATCTGTAATATCTGCCATCTTAACTCTCTTTTGTCAATTTTTCCCAAACAGCTTTTTCTATCACGATTGAGTGATATGCAGCTGCAAGGTATGCATTTAGTTCATTTGCTTCGATTAAATATGCGTTTTGAATATTTCTAAATGCTAAAAATGTATTGTTATCAGTTAATTCTTTAACAATTAATACATCTCGTTGCTCTAAAGAATTTACAAATGCCGAAGCATCTTTAGTTTTTCCAGATTCAATTTCAACGCTATCTATAACAAATACTCTATCACTAGCTACTTTTTCTGCAATTGCGTGATAAAGTGCCAATTTTTTCTGTTTTTTGTTAACTTTTTGGTTATAGTTTTTATCAGTACTAGGACCAAATGCAACACCACCACCAACAAATATTGGAGAACGAAGAGAACCTGCTCTAGCTCTACCGCCACCTTTTTGAGCCCATGGTTTCTTACCACCACCTCTAACTGCTGAACGGTTTTTAGTTTGAGCAGTATTAGCTCTTAAACCTGATGCATACGCTTTACAATAAAGGTAAAGGTTGTGAGGGTGAACTTCTAAAAATGACTTTGGAAGCTCTTCTGTTTTTACTACTACTGTTTTACTCATTTAACAATCCTTACCAATCCTCTAGCACCATTGTGACCAGGAATTGAACCTTTTAATACTAATATACCATTTTCGGCATCAAATGATACTACATCATTTTTAACAGTTACTTTTGTGTTACCATATTGTCCAGGCATTTTTTTACCTTTTTGAACACGACCAGGCCATTCAGCATTACCAATTGAACCGATTCTTCTACCGAATCTGTGACCATGTGAACCAGGTCCACCACTAAAGTTATGTCTTTTCATACCACCAGTAAAACCTCTACCCTTAGTATTAAGAGAAGTTTTTACTGATGAAGCTTCAGCTAATAGAGATAAGTTTAAATCACCAGCTTCTGTACCTTCAGCTACTTCGATAGTCATAAACTTATTAAATTCAGTAGAGATAGAAAACTTACTTTGTTGACCCTCTATACTTTTATTTAATTTCTTACTACTATTATAAGCTACAAGTGCTTTACCATCTTCACGAACTTCACATACCTTAGTATTGATAACTTTAAGAAGTGTAACAGGAACACTTGGTACTGTAACAGTTCTGCTCATACCAATTTTTTCTATAATAAATTCCATCATTTACTCCTTATTTATCCATTGAACGAATTTCTACTTCGATTTCAGGTGCTAAATCCAATTTCATAAGTGAATCTATAGTATCTGAAGTAGCAGAAACAATGTCAAGCATTCTTCCGTGAATTCTAATCTCAAACTGCTCTCTAGCATCTTTATTAACATGCGGAGATTTAAGTACAGTATATCTTTTCATTTTAGTAGGCATAGGGATAGGACCTCTAATTTCTGCACCCGTTCTCTTTACTGCATCAACGATAGCAGCAACTGACCTGTCTAAGACACGATGATCATAAGCTTTAAGCTTTAATCTAATTTTTTCCATTTTTACCCTTATAAAGAACTCGTTAGTTTTACCTAACATAAATTTGTTGGTCGAGTATTATATCGAACTTAACTTTTAATAGAGATACTAATTTGCCTAAATATATCCTTTTAATAAGGAAATTTATTAATGATTACAAATAATATAAATTAACTCAGTTTAAGATTAATATATATATAATTATCGAATGATAAAAATAGATAAAAAACACCATCAAGTTCAGAAAGAGTTGCTTATATTAGCATCGAAAAATTCATTTATGTCAGCTGTAGGACTAACTATAAGTATGATTATAGTTATCTTGTCATTTTGGGATTTAAATAATAGAAATCTATTGATAATATGGTTTATTTCTATTCTATTATCGTTAATATCTAGATCCATTTTAGCAAAATTATTTTTAGATAATAAATTAAAAATTCCATTAGATACAATAAAAATATATTTCCAACTATATACTATAACATCTGCAATATTCTTAAGTATAGGGATTCTTCTGTTAATACCTCAAAATCTTCCATTTTATCAATCAGTATTAACCATTATTGTTGCTGGTATATCTACTGGTGCTGTTATGAGTCTATCTCAATACACAGGCATGATATATTCCTATATAATAATATTAATTTTACCATTTACATATATAACATATATTCAACATACAGAAATACATACACTGATGACAATATTATTAATAATTTTTCTAGTTACATTAATAATTTTTGCAAAAAAATATAATACTCATTTTACAAAAACTATAATATCGAATATTATCCTAGAAGAGACAAGTAAAGAATTGAAGCTATCTGAACAAAATTTTGTGTCTATATTTAAAGAAGTTCCAATAGGAATATTTACCTATGATAAAGATTTAATAATTCAAGAAGTAAATCAAGCTTTTGCATCTAATCTAGGCACAACAATTGATAAACTTATTCATTTTGATATGAAAGAATTTAAAGAGAACTACTTTTACGAAGCATTAAAGAAAACAATAAAAGGTGAACAAGGTTTTTATGAAGGTATATATCATAATACTTTTAAAGAAGATGATATTTGGATAAGTATGAAAACTGTACCAATGTATGATATAAACCATAATATTAAAGGTGGTCTCGGAATAAGTGAAGATATTACACATAGAGTCCAATCAGAAAGACAAATAAGAAATCAAGCTTTTTCTGATAGCTTAACAGGCTTAGCAAATAGGATAACACTATACACCTCTCTGGAACAGCATATATATATATTAAACGATACTAATAGATTTGCAGGTATTATGTTTATGGATATTGATGGATTTAAAACTGTCAATGACTCTTTAGGGCATCATATTGGGGATGAATTACTAAAAATATTTTCAAATAGATTATCTTCCATAATATCTAAAGATGATGTTCTAGCCAGACTTGGTGGTGATGAATTTGTTGTTTTACTCTCAGATTTAGGGGATAAAGAACTATTAGCTAATCATCGCTCAAATGAGATAGCTAATCGAATACATAACATCATTAAAGAACCAATAAATGTAGAAGAACATATACTGAATTTAACTATAAGTATAGGTATAAATATTATAAATTCACAAAATAAAGATATTAATAGTATTCTAAAAAATGCAGATATTGCAATGTATAAGGCAAAAGAATCTGGTAGAAATACAACCTGTTTCTTTGAAAAATCTATGAGTCAAAATATTAAACAACAACTTGTATTAAATAATGATTTAAGAGATGCAATAAAAAATAATGAATTTGAACTATATTATCAACCTATAGCAAATACTAATAATTTAAAAATAGTATCGTGCGAAGCTTTAATAAGATGGAACCATCCAACTAGAGGATTAGTTTTTCCAGATGATTTTATACCATATGCAGAAGAGAGTGGGTTAATCTTACAAATTGGGAATTGGGTTATAGAGAGAGCATGTATTGATTATGCTGATTTAAAAGAATATGTAGATAATATAGCTATTAATATAAGTGGTAAGCAATTTAATAGAGATACTTTTCTAGATGATATTATTAACATGACAGAAAAATATAATATAAATCCTAAAGCATTTAAACTTGAACTAACAGAATCAGTAGTTATTGATAATTTTCAATCTACACTACATAAAATGGTTTTTCTAAAATCTTATGGTTTTGCATTATCAATGGATGATTTTGGTACTGGATACACATCTTTATCTTATGTGAAGAATTTACCATTTGATTATTTAAAAATAGATCGTAGTTTTATACAAAATGTATTAATTAATGATGATGATGCATCTCTTGTTAAAACTATTTTAAGTATGTCAAAACAATTTAATTTTTTTGTAATAGCAGAAGGAGTAGAAACACATGAACATGTAGGATTTTTAAATTCTCTAAATTGTGATTATATTCAAGGGTATGTACTCTCAAAACCTATTAAAAAATCTAAATTTAAAGAACTTGTGTATAATAATAATTTAAACATAAAGGAAAAAGAATGAAAATTATTGTAATCGGTATTAGTTTTATAATAACTATATTATGGTCAAATGAGGTTACAGCAAAAGTAAATCAAGAAAGTATCATAAAAGGTACAAAAATTGAATTAACACTCAAAGCAATAGGTAAAAATATAGAATTCCCAGATATTAAATCTATTGGAAATTATAATATTGAAGGTACCTCTAATATGAGTAGCTCATCTATTAAAATTATTAATGGAAATACAAAAAGAGAAATATCACAGAAGAGGATATTATCTTTTACTCCAGATAAAAATATGACGATTCCATCTTTTGAGATAAAAGTAGATGGTCAAAACCTTACAACCAAACCTATTAATATTACTGTAAATAAGGTAAATTCTTATATTCCAACAGGGACAGAGAAATTTACACTTCAAATAACTAGTTATAAAAAAGAGGTATTTGTTGGTGAACCATTTTTAGTTTCAATAGACTTCAGCGAACTTAAAAGCGTTGATTTAATGGATTTTCGTTCTCAACAACCGAACTTTAAAGGGTGCATAGCTAAAGAGATAAAAGATGAACAAACTTTCAAAAAAGGTCAGTATATCGTTCATAGATTTAACTATATATTAACTCCAACAATAGAACAAAACCTGACAATAGAACCTATTATTGCAAAAGTAGCAGAGAGAAGTCAAGCAAGAGATAATTTCTTTGGAAGTATATTTGATAAACCTAAGTGGAGTCAAATCATATCAAATTCATTAAATATTAATATAAAAGCCTCCCCATCTCAAAGTGACCTCATCGGAGATTTTAAACTTACTCAACAGATAGATAATAATAAAGTAAAGGCAAATAAACCTGTTAATATTACTATTAATATATCAGGAGAAGGAAATTTAGAGGATTTTGATAGTTTAAATTATGAAATAGATGGCGTAACTATATATAGTGATGATGCAAAAATAACAACTCAATTAAGAGAAAACCGATTAATTAGTAATTATACAAAAAAGTTTGTATTTATCAGTGACAACAACTTCACAATACCTAATAAATCATTTTCTGTATTCAATTTTAAAAATAATCAAATGTATAATATGAATATAGATAGTTATGATATTAATGTTCAAGGAAGTTCTATACAACAAAATAAAGTATTAGTCCATAAGAATAGTATTACATCATCGAATTCAACTGTTTCTACTATTAACCCAACAACTAATAAAAATATAAGTAATGGGAAAAGTCCTAAAATATGGATGTTATTACTATCATTTATCACAGGTATAATAGTAACATTAATAACTTTAAAATTCAATCAAATAAAAAAGTTTAGATTTAAATCAAATCCATATAAGCACTCTGAAGCCTTAAAGATTTTATATCCGCACATTAATAGCAATAAAGATGTTGAAGAGATGGTTAGAAATTTATATGCAAAAAAGAATGGAAATAAAGATATAAAAATAGATAAAAAGAAGTTAAAAGAGTTACTTCATATATATCTATAAATTAAATTGTCCCATTTAAAACTGGGACGAAATGACAAAACTCTAAATTCTCTTGGAATATTTTACCATTCTTTTTAGTAAATCTTGTAATTATCTCTTTTGAACCTACTTGAATTGGAGCAACTAATATACCATCTTCTGCAAGTTGGTCAAATATAGATTGAGATATTGAATTGGATGTGGCAGAAAATAATATTCTATCAAAAGGCCCAAAATTCTTCCAACCCCTTTGTCCATCATCAAATCTAGTAAATATATGATTAATTCTTAAATCAGAGAATCTAACTTTTGCTTCTCTTAAAAGTATCTCAATTCTTTCTATTGTAAACACTCTGCGACAAAGTCTGGATAATACAACTGCTTGATAACCACTTCCACAACCTATTTCTAAAACACTATCAGCACCTTTTAGTTTTAAATATTGAGTCATTTTTGCTACAGTAAGAGGTGAACTTATCCATTGACTCGCAGACATAGGAAGAGCGTCTAACTTGTATGCTACAGGTGCAAATCCTATTGGTACAAAGATATCTCTCTCAACACTTAGTAAAGCTCTCTGTACATAAGGCTCTAATGGAAACTTCATATCTATATCATTAACCATTCTTTGTAGCTTTGGAGAGGGTTTCATATTTTTTAATCTCGTTTCTTGATTTTTTAATAGTAAAAAATATTATATCAAATTTATCATTAAATTTATTTTAGAGAAATTACGATACAATATTATTAAAAATAGAGGTTGGTATATTATGGAACTAAAAATAAAAGAATCTGTTGCAACTTTATTAGCACATATTATTAAAGTTGACAATAGAGATATAGAAAAAGAAGCTCCTCTTTTTTGTAAATTAATGGGTAATTCATTTGAGTGTAGCGAGGAAGAGGCAAAGAACTTTTTAACTAATATTATTAAAAAAGATTACGATTTAGATAAGCATTTAGATATTATTAATGATGCTTTATGCAATGACCGATTAAGTAAAATGCACATATTAGAACAGGTAAACCATATTATATATTCTGATAAAATTACACTAAGAGATTATGAAGAGTTTGAAAAAATAAAAGATAGATTATTTATATGCAAGAAAAAGGATAAAAATGAAATTTAGTGGTATAAATGTTTTAGTAACAGGAGCTAGTAGAGGAATTGGTGCAGAAGTTGCAAAAGGTCTGGCAAATATGGGTCTTAAGGTTTGGATTAATTATAGAAGTGGCGAGAGCGAAGCTAAAATTATAAAAGACGAAATTATATCAAATGGTGGAAACGCAGAAATTATAGGTTTTGATGTAACTGATGAAAAAGCTTTTGGTGGAGCTATAAAAGAGATAGTATCTACAGATGGTGAACTTAGTTATTTAGTTAATAATGCAGGAATCACAAGAGATAAACTAGCTATTCGCATGAAAGAAGATGATTTTATGGCAGTCATAGAAGCTAATCTAAAATCATCATTTATAGGATGTAGAGATGCACTAAAAGTAATGAGTAAAAAAAGATTTGGTTCTGTTGTGAACATTGCATCTATTGTTGGGCAAACTGGTAATATTGGGCAAACTAACTACTCTGCAAGTAAAGGTGGAACTATTGCAATGACAAAATCATTTGCACAAGAGGGAGCTATTAGAGGTATTAGATTTAATACAATTACCCCTGGATTTATAGCCACAGATATGACAAATGGATTAAAAGATGAAATAAAAGATGGATTTACTTCTCGAATTCCATTAGGTAGATTTGGAAATCCAAGTGAAATTGCTGATGGGGTTGCTTTTTTATTATCAGACCATTCTAGTTATATTACTGGTGAAACTCTTAAAATTAATGGTGGGATGTTGATGTAAATGTCTCCTAGAATTTTACTTCTTGAAGATGACAAATTATTTAATGAAACTCTTCAAGATTTTTTAGATGAAGAGGGATATAAAGTATCTTCTGCTCTTGACCCATATACAGCTTTAGATTTGACTTATAATTGTAATTTTGATTTATACCTTTTTGATGTAAACTTACCTTATGAAAGTGGCTTTGATTTATTAAAAAAATTAAGAGATAGTGGAGATAATACTCCAACCATTTTTATAACATCAAGAGATGATAAAAGTTCATTAAAAGAGGGTTTTCTATCTGGTGGTGATGATTTCATTAAGAAGCCTGTAGATTTAGATGAGCTAACTATCCGTATTAATGCTATACTAAGAAGATTAACTAGAACCAAAGATATAAAAATAGCTGATTTTAATATTAATACTTTAGAGAAGAAGATTTATAAAAATAATATAGAAATATCTGCATCTAAAAAAGTTATAGAACTATTAATTCTATTTATATCTGCAAACAGACAAATAGTTTTATTAGATGAGATAAAAGAGAGTCTATGGACAACCAGTCAAGAGTCTAGTGATGGTTCTATCAGAGTATATATTACACAATTAAAAAAACTTTTTCCAAATAATATAGAAAATATAAGAGGTGTTGGATATAGGTTTATTTATTAGATGAAATTAAAAAAAGATATAATTATTGCCTCTTTTCTATATTTTTTCACTGTGTTTATACTTTTAAGTGCAGTATATTGGTTTATGCTAAATAATGGATTTACCCAAAAAAACTTTTTAATATCATCTATAGCTGTTTTAATAGTATCTCTTGGTTGGGGATATGTCTTATCAAGTGATATATTAGCACCAAAGCAAGAGATGGATAAAAAATTATTACATCTAACAAAAGAAATTATACATGAACTAAATATACCTCTATCAACAATTAAAGCTAATACAGAAATGATAAAAAAATCCCATAAAGATAATGAAAAAATAATTAAACGATTAAATAGAATAGATACTGCATCTATTCGTCTACAAAAATTATATAATGAATTAGTTTATAGCATAAATAGAGAAATACAAGTAATTCAAAAGGAAAAAATATATTTAAAAAATATTATTCAAGAGAGAGTAGAGATATTAGAGGCTTTTGAAAGAAATAAATTTGAACTGGATATAAAAAATATAATATTAGAAGTTGATATAATTGGTTTTGAGCAAATGATAGATAATATATTAAATAATGCAATGAAATATACCAATAAAAATTCCAATATAATTATAAAAAGTGATAATAACAACCTAATTATCATAGATAGAGGTATAGGTATTGATGAATCTAAACTAGTACAAATTTTTGAAAGATATTATCAGATAAATAAAAATATAGAGGGAAGAGGGATAGGATTAAATATTGTTAAAAGATATTGTGATGAGATGGGAATAGAGATTAAAATTAAATCCCAAAAAAACATAGGAACAACTATTATTTTGGGATTAGATAGAGTAATTAAGGACGGATAATCTCAATAGATGCATCTCTTCTTATCTTTTTAAAATACTCTTTAATCGTCTTTGTTTGCTGTTCTCTTCTCCAAGCACCTGCTACTTTATATTGAACTTGACTAAATGGTTTAACCTCTCCAATACCATGTCCATCTACTTTAAACACAACAAATCTACTGCCATTGTTAAATATTGAGGTATAAGAGCCTATTGGAACATCCATAAATATTGACATAAGTTGAGGAGTTAACTCTTCACCTGAATATGTTATATCACCCTCTTTAAGAAACTTTTTCTTTGAACCATTTTTGATAAATGATAATAAATATTTTTTAGATTTTGAACTATATTGCGTAGCTGTAATACTTGAAGGAAGTTTAAAACTCTCTGGATGCTTTTTATAATAAAGCTTTAGTTCATCACTACTAGGAGTTGGTATAATCTTAGCAATTTTAAGTCTAAAGAATTTTTGTTTCTTCAAACTAGTCTCAATTTGGTCTCTAAATTTATTCCAAGCCACACCCTGTTTCTTTAACTCTTTTTGCATCTTTTTAACAGTAAGATTATTTTTTTTAGAAATTTTAGAAATTCTAATATCAATTTCATCTTCAGTAATATGAATACCTCTCATAGAAGCTTTCTGAAGGCGATTATCAATAAGCATATCCTGAGCTTTACTCTTAGATACACCCATTTGAGTCTGAACAGCTTTAACCTCAGCAGTAGTTATAGGTTCACCCTCAACAACTATAGCAATAGCATTAATCATTTTAGCCTGTGAAATTGCAATTAAAAAAGACAGAAGAATAAATATTTTTCTCATAAAAACCCCATTTTAGTATATTAGTTGATAATTATATCATATTAGATAGATTTATTGTATAATGTTATAAAGAAATTTATTTTGAGGAATTGAGAGTGAAAAATTTTGCATTAATCGGAGCA
>JAMOSL010000007.1 GCA_027063105.1 Campylobacteraceae bacterium | reverse complement strand
AAAATTATATGGGGAAAAAGTGGATGATATTTTAATTAATGAGGCAATTTGGAGAGTTTCAGCATTTTCGATGATTCATGGAGATGTGGCTTGATGATTTTGGGTGTTTTTGGCTAAGGTGTTGTATGTTGGTTCTCATTTATTAGTGCTGTAGTTTTATTAATCATAGGATTATTGAATACTACAATGTTACTAAATGAAAAAGGATTTTATGGAATATCATTTTTCTTAAGTTTATATGCTTCTATCTCTGTACAAAAAAATATTAGAGATCTTGCTAATCTTCCACAAGAAAATAGAGAAGTAATAGTTTCAGAAGAGGAATAAGTTTTTTAAATTATTCTCTCATTATTTAAAATAGGAATCATTTGTCCCTACTAATTTGTATTTTAGTTTTGGCTAAGGTATTGTTAGAGCTTGTTCTATTTGAGAAATTTAGATGCCCAACATATTGGCATTTTCTCTTAAAATAGAGATGTCAATTTGTGACTTACCCTCATAAAGATTTGTATATATCTTCATAAAGCCTTTTTTCTTTAGTTCTAATAGAGTATTAATAACCTTATAAATTATCATTAAGAATTTATTACTAGCTACTTTTATAACTTCTCATCATTATAATTCCCTACTATCTCACTAAATATTTAAATTTATTATAACATAAACTCACCAACTACTAAACAGATTTTAGATATAATTTTTGGAATTTTGCAAACACAAGAGACAATTTTAAAGATTGGGTATAAAATGATATTTGAACATGAGATTCCAAACGGAAGTAAACTCTATTTTGGCAAGAGTGCTAAGATAAAAAGAGATATAGAAAACATTGCTGGTAAAACGCTTGAAGATTTAGGATTTGAGGAGATTGTAACACCTTTATTCTCATATCATCAACACGAGAGTTTTAAGGATATAAAGCCACTCATTCGTTTGAATGATGAGTATAATCATAAGGTAACACTACGAGCTGATAGTACGGCTGATGTTGTGAGAATTGCTACAAAAAGATTAGGTAGAAGTATGGAATCTAAAAAATGGTTTTATATCCAACCTATTGTATCATTCCCAACACTAGAGCAATATCAAGTTGGTGCTGAAGTTATAGATGGTAAGTTTGAAGAGATTACAAATAACACAATTACCCTCTTAAAAAAATTAGAGCTATCTCCAATTCTTCAATTAGCTAACATTCAAATACCTTATCTATTAAATAAAAAATATGGTATTCCATTGGATTGGTTAGAATATACAAACATAGAAGAGATACTAAGCATAAATTTACCATGGATAGAAAAACTTGTTAGGATTCATAGTGTAAATGATTTGGATGATTTAGCAGATTTTCCAACTGACATAACAGAAGAACTTACAAAAATAAAAAGTGCTGTATCAAAAATAGATTATGATAATATTGTAATATCTCCACTATATTATGCGAAGATGCGTTACTATGATTCATTAATGTTTAAAATGTTTGATAAAAACAGCCTTTTAGCAAGAGGTGGTAGCTATAATATTGAAGGAATAGAGGCAGTTGGATTTGCTCTTTATACAGATGAGTGTATTGCACAAAAAATGAATAGAAATTAGGAAATAAATATATGAATAGAGCAGATTTAATTGTTGGACTCCAATGGGGAGATGAAGGTAAAGGTAAAATAGTTGATAAATTAGCACAAACAAATGATTTTATATGTAGGTTTGCAGGTGGGCATAATGCAGGACATACCATTGTTGTAGGTGATAAAGTTTATGCTCTTCACCTTATTCCATCAGGTATTCTAAATCCCAAAGCAAAAAATATTGTTGGGAATGGAGTTGTTTTATCTCCAAAAGATTTTATAAAGGAGATGAATCAATTTGATAATTTAAATGGAAGACTTTTTATTTCAGATAAAGCTCATCTACTTCTACCATATCATGCTCTAATCGACCAAGCTAGAGAGAAAATGAAAGGTGATAAAGCAATTGGAACAACTGGAAAAGGTATTGGACCAGCTTATGGAGATAAAATTGCAAGAATTGGACATAGAGTTGGAGAGTTATTAAACCCATCTAAATTAGTAGACAAGGTTTTAAATAATTTTGAAGTAAATAAAAAAGTTTTTGAAGTTATGGGTGTTTATACACCAAGTAGAGATGAACTTTTAAAAGAACTCAATGAATATCATAATATTCTAGCTCCATTTATTACAGATACTACACTTCTTATTTGGGATGCTCTTGATAAAGGAAGTAAAATATTATTAGAGGGTGCTCAAGGTACAATGTTAGATATTGACCATGGAACTTATCCTTTTGTAACAAGTTCAACAACAGTAAGTGCTGGAGCTTGTAGTGGATTAGGCATTAATCAAAAAGATATTGGAAAAGTTACAGGAATTGCAAAAGCATACTGTACAAGAGTTGGTAATGGTCCTTTCCCTAGTGAAGATTTTAAAGAAGAGGGTGAGGAAATAAGAAAAAATGGTCGTGAGTTTGGAACAACGACAGGAAGACCAAGAAGATGTGGTTGGTTTGATGCTGTAGCCATGAAACATGCTGTTAGAATAAATGGTGTTGATGAAGTAGCACTTATGAAACTTGATGTTTTAGATGGATTCAAAGAGATTAAAGTTTGTGTTGCTTATGAGGTTGATGGCAAAAAGATTAATTATGTTCCTTATGATTTAGAAGATGCAAAACCGATATATAAAATATTTGCTGGTTGGGATAAAACTGAAGGTATTAGAGATTTTGACCAACTTCCAGAAACTGCTAAATCATATATAGAAGCTTTAGAACTTATGATTGGTACAAAAATAGGTATAATATCAACTAGTCCACAAAGAGAAGATACCATTATTAGAAAAGGGTAAAGTATGCGATTAAAACCTCAACAAAGTGGATATGTGGCTACTAAAATTGGTATAGATTTAGCTAATACAACATTTATTACAATCATAAAAGGTCGTGAAGCTGTTGTAGAAGCTGTAAAAAAAATTATAGATGAAAATCTAAAAAAAGAATATATACTTGATGAAAAAGTTAAAGATATACTTTATGATAATTATGATGAGATAGAGTTTCAACATGCGAATGAGAGACAACTATTTTTTATGATTAAAAAGAAAATGGCATTAGATTATGGCGTAATTATGAATTATGATGATAGATATAATGATTTGGCTCATACAATTTTAGATGACTTATATGAAAATTATCTTATATCTTATAATGTCAATGAAAATAAAATTAAAAATATTATATTTAAAGCATTTAAAGCCTTTGCAGATGCCTATGACGAAATTGATGATATTGTATATAAAAAGATTAGAGGTATGGAGAGAGAAGTAATCCCTGGAACACAAGATTATGAACTCCTTTATGAAAGATTTTATCAAGAAGAACTATCAAAGAGAGGAATGTTATAGTGCAAAAAGTATCAATCTATTTAGAAAACGGAACGCTATTAGAAGCTGTTAGCTTTGGAGCAGAAGGTACAAGTGTTGGTGAGATTGTTTTTAATACATCTTTAACAGGTTATCAAGAGATAGTTAGTGATCCTAGTTACGCAGGACAATTTGTTACATTTACAATGCCAGAAATTGGAATAGTTGGTTCTAATGAACAAGACATGGAAAGTAAAAGTGCA
>JAMOSL010000006.1 GCA_027063105.1 Campylobacteraceae bacterium | reverse complement strand
AAAGAAACTGAAAACTTTAATGGTATACTATCTATTCTTTTAACGAGTGATGAAGAGGGTGATGCTACTTATGGAACTCAAATTATGCTGAAACACCTAAAAGAGATAGATTTTTTACCAGATTCTTGTATTGTGGCCGAACCAACTTGTGAAACTATTTTTGGAGATGCAATTAAAGTTGGACGAAGAGGTTCAGTTAATGGATTAATAGAAGTTTATGGGAAACAAGGTCATGTTGCATATCCAGAAAAAGCAATTAATCCAATTCATCAAATATCTAAAATATTGCCAAATATGGCAGGAATAAATCTTGATAATGGTGATGAATATTTTTCTCCAAGTCAATTTGTAGTAACGGATATTCGTTCAGGAATGGAAGTTACTAATGTTACGCCTAATTCTCTAAAGATGATGTTTAATGTTAGAAATTCAACTAAAACAACAGCTGAAGATATTAAAGAGTTTGTAGATAATAATCTTCATGATTTAGATTATGATATAAAGCTATCGCAATCAGCAAAACCATTTATGACAAACTCTGATACTTTAGTTGTAAAAGCAATTGATAAAGCAATTAAAAAAATCTGTGGAGAGAATCCAAAACACTCAACAGCTGGTGGAACAAGTGATGCTAGATTTATGGGTGAATATAAGATTAATACAGTTGAGTTTGGAGTTATAAATGATACTATTCATGCACCAAATGAAAGAACAACTATTGATGAAGTTGAAAAATTATATCTTGTATTCAGTTATTTAATTAATAATTTTAATGAGTAAATTATTTAAAAATAAAACCCCTTCGCTTATATCCTATATCCTATTGAGAGTGACTATTTTAATGTCTCTCTCTTTAGTTATATTTTTCTTTTTATTTAAAGAACTATTTATAGATAATAATATCTATCCTGTTATTGCAATAATTGCACTATCTTTTTCTATGATTTTATATATATTATACGAAGCTTTATTAAAAATACAGAGAGAATTAGGGAGAATTAATGATTATCTATTAGATATAAAATCTCCACAAAAGAGTATATGTACAACAAAAGAGTTCTCTATAATTAATAAGAATTTAGTAGAAGTTCTAAATAATGCCAAACAGAGAGAAATAGATAAAAGAAAATATAGTGCTAGATTAAAATTAAAAAACCATCAAAGAAGTGATATGTTGTCAGCCATAGCTCATGAGTTTAGAAATCCAATATCAGCAATTATAGGATATTCACAAACAATTTTAGATGACCCAGATATTCCAACACCATTAAGAGAAAAATTCTTAAATAAAATATCTAATAATGGAGAGAGAATTGAAGAGCTTCTTAGTCGTCTACTTTTATGGAATAATTTTGAAAGAGGTGATATAAAACTACATATAAATAATTTTAATATTTTAGAAATGAGTAAAGATATAAAACAAAATTTAGAAGATAAATATAAAAATAGAGTTATCAAAATAGAATTTAATCGGAATAAAAATAAAAATAATTTAATAGTTAATGCTGACAGGACTTTAATAGATATAGTAATAAAAAACTTAGTTGAAAATGCTCTAAAATATTCTAATAAAGATGTAATTATAGAGATAGATAAAAATAGAATAAGTATTATAGATGAAGGTATAGGAATAAGTAAAAATGATTTGAGTAAGGTAACAAAGAAGTTCTATAGAACCAATAAAAATAGCTGGAATAACTCAATGGGATTAGGACTAGCTATCGTAAAAACAATTTTAAATTTACATAACACATCGTTGGAAATAAAAAGTAAAGAAGATATTGGAAGTGTATTTTATTTTGAACTATAGGACAACCATAAATGATTGTCCATTATGACTCATAAGATTAAATCTTAAACTCTATCATCTTAGGTGGTAGAGATTCTAATTTAGGTTGAGGTAGTCTAATTATTCTAACTTTTGGTTCAGGTATAACTATTTTATTATCTATATCTATATCACTATTATCATAAGATGTATCACTCACAAACTTTTTAACTATAACTATTTTTATCTTCTTAATAGTCGTAATTACACTAACACTAGATGTAGTTTTAATCTTCTTGACAGCACTGATGCTGTTTGATACTTTAATAGTATATGTTGCACTATTAAATGCTTTTGTTAAGTCTGCCAAAGATAGTTGAAGTGCCAAAATCATATTTTGATACTTCTCTATATCTGATTTAGCATCTTGAAGTGTAGAGTTTAGATTTGCTAACATAGCATCTGTTGCACTACTATCAATTTTTGTATAACTCTTGGATTTTACAGAGGCTTTAATACTCTGCATAACAGTAGATGATGAGGTTAGTTTAACTCTATCTTCTTGAGTAATTGTAGTTTTTACCTTAATCTCTCTTTTGATTTTAACTACTTTTTTGACACTTTCGTATAATCCATTATCATCTACAACAGCTTTTAAACTCTCTTCTGTTGGAATTGCTCCATCTTCTACTTTTGCTGATGCAATCTTACTAGCTACAACATCTTGCATTGCATCTTCAACATCTGGCATATCAGAAGTAGTTTTTGACTCTATCTCACCTGTTACTCTATCTATACTTTCTAATTTATTTTCATCTTCTAAATCAGTAACTAAAGAGTCCAAAGAGTTTAAATCACTATTTTTATATATCTTAGCAATCATCTTTTTAAGTTTTGTCTTATGAGTAATCTTAAAGCTCTTTTTTATTTTAATTCTAATTTTTTGATAAGAAGTAGAAACTTTAACCATTTTAGATGCCAATAAGCTACTATCTAAATCAAGATTTTCGTTTATCATATCACCAATTAAATCAACACTATCATTATCAGAAACAATTAGAGAATCACTATCATTTAAAACAGCACTCATACTATCTCTTACTCTATCAGAAAGAAGAATTAAATCATCACTATTTAATATATCAATATCTAAAGACTCAATCTTTTTACGCATAATTCTCCAAGATGCTCTATGCGATAAAACTAAATTCTGTGAACTTCTACTAATATTTCTAGCCACCTCTGTAGACTCTATGGTTCTTTTGATAACAGTCTTAATTACAACCTTACTCTTTATAATCTTTTGAATACTATACTCTGATATACCACCAACACCTCTAGCAATATCTTCAAGAGCCAACTCATCAATATCTGTAGAGGTATTGGTAATCTTAACTTTTATCTTTTTTGTAATAATAACTTTGGCTATACTTTTAAATACCATTCGTTTATTAGTAGTTGGCATAAGTTCAGACAACATAGCAAAAAACGCACCTGCTCTATTTGCCTTATCACTATTAGTAGGGTCTATCTTACATAGCTTTGTCCCTTTTTGAAGCCCCAAGGAGTCATTAACCATATCTCTAGCATCTTCTACCCCAATAGCCCCATCTTCTACAATATCAGCCACAACAGTAGTCGCAGGAGATATATTTGCCATAGAGTCATCACCACTATCTTCTCTATCTACAATAGCACTCATTCCAAAGCTACTATCTTTATCATTCTCATTTATCTCACCATCAGCACCACTATCTTTACCACCATCAACAGATACTTTATACTGTTTTGGAAGTTTAGGAATATAAAGAGAATATCCACCTTTATCATCAGTAGTAGTTGAACCCAAACTATTTCCGTCCATATCAGAGATATTTATCTTAC
>JAMOSL010000005.1 GCA_027063105.1 Campylobacteraceae bacterium | reverse complement strand
TATCTATGTTGATAAGCATAATATTCTAAGGAATGCAGTGATGTATCTATTTTAGGTAATTCTTTAGTAACTTGTTTCATATTAAATTCTGGACTGTAAACTTTATATTTGCCACCATAAGGAACACTACCCATAGACTCTTCTAATTTTGCTCTTTTTAATTCTATTTCATATTTTGCATTCTGTAAATCTAATATTGATTGTTCTACTTTTACTTTAGCATCAGATACATCAATAATTGTTTTTATTCCAGAAGTTAAATATTTTTGAGCACGATTTAACTGCTGTTTCTGTAATTTTACATTTTTCTCTTGTACTATAACAATACTTTTACTTTTTAGTATTTCATAATATATCTGTTTAATATATAAAATCTTATCTGATATACTCTGTTGTATTTGAGACTCTAAAGCTAATTCATTCTGATTTAAGCTCTCTATTGAATTAGAGGTTTTTCCAAAGTCATATAATAATTGAGAAGCTCCTAATGAACCTCTTAAAATATCTGTACTATATGAAGATTGAGAAACTATTTTAGTATAACCCTTTCCAGTATCTAGTGATAAATCTACTCTTGGAAGATAGATAGATTCTGATATTTTTGTTCTCTGTTTTGCCTTTTTAAAATCTAATCTTTTAATATTTATATCTGGACTATTTTTTAATGCAATTTCAATAATATCATCTATCTTTAATATATGTGTTTTTGCATTTAATGCTGATATAAGAAATGATAATATCAATATATATTTTAATCTCATTTTGTATCCTTTTTAACAAATTTATCTTTTAATCTTTCCAATATAACAAATAAAACTGGTGTTAATAAAAATGTTAAAATCGTAGACATTAGCATTCCACCAAATACGGCTGTTCCTAAAGATTGTCTTGATGCTGCTCCTGCTCCTGTAGCAAATACTAATGGGAGGATACCTAATAGAAATGATAATACAGTCATTAAGATAGCTCTTAATCTCAAAACTGAGGCTTTTACTGCACTCTCAATTATACTCTTACCACTCTCTCTCAACTCTTTTGCAAACTCTACAATAAGTATTGCATTTTTAGTTGACATACCAATAAGTAAGACTAAACCTATTTGAGTATATGTATCATTTAAAAGCCCTGCTATCATATTTGAACCTAAAGCCCCAAACATTACCACTGGAATTGGTAACATAATAATTAAAGGAGTCATCCAACTCTCATACTGCGCAGATAAAAGCAAGAATACCATTGCTAAAGATAATAAGAATATATAAAATGCTGTATCTCCTGCCTCTTTCTCTTGAAGTGTAATACCTGAATATTCATAACCTATATATGATGGTAACTCTTTCTTTGCTATTTCATCTATTGCTATAATTGCATCTGCTGAACTATAGCCACCTTTAATATTATGAAGTCCACTAATTGCAATACTTTGATATGCGTTAAAGTGAGTTATATTATTAGCTCCTGTAGTTTTTTTAATAGTTGCGATTGTACTTAATGGTATCATTTCATCTTTATTATTTTTAACAAAAAAACTAGATATATCATTTTTATTAGTTCTGAATCTAGGGTCTGCTTGAACGAATACGCGATAAGTTTTACCAAATTTATTAAAGTCATTGATATAAGATGAACCAAGATAAGATTGAAGAACTGCAAAAACATCATTTAATTTTAAACCCAATGAAAACACTTTATCTCTGTTTATATCTACATATAATTGAGGATATGAGGCATTAAACATTGTATAAACTCTAGCTATTCTATCATCTGCATTAAGTTTTCTGATAAATTCTCTTGATTTTTTTTCAAATTCTCCTATTGGAATAGAGGTTAAGTTTTGCAACTTAAATTCAAATCCACCTACAGCAGATAATCCAGGAATAGATGGTGGACTAAATACTCTAACTGTTGCAGATTTAATCTTAGACCTTGTCTCTTTATCTAAAGTTGAAATAATAGAATCCACAGAAGTTTCAGGCGTTATTCGTTTACTCCAATCATCTAATACTAAAAATATTGTGGAAGTAGATGAATCTAAAGCTCCTGTAATCATATTAAATCCATTAACAGCTAACACATCTGATACACCCTCTTTTTCTCTAAAAATATTAACAACATCTTTTGTTATAGCATCTATCTCTTTTAGAGTTGTTCCAGATTCCATCATAACTGAAGATATTAAAGTTCCTTGGTCTTCATTTGGTAAAAAACCTGTTGGTAAGGATTTAAAAACTAGATAAGTAGCAAATACTAAAACCATGTAAAGAAGAATTATAATATACCAGAATTTGATAAACTTTCGTAAAACTATTTCATAACCATTTTTAAATACATCTAACCCTACATTGAATCCTCTAAATATTATATTTTTCTTCTCAGAAGAGGCTCTTCTTAAAATAGTTCCAGCTAAAGCAGGAGATAAAGTAAGTGCAGTAATTGATGATATAAGAACAGCAAAAGCAATTGTCATTGCAAACTGTTGATATAATGCTCCTGATATTCCTGGAATAAATGTTACAGGTACAAATACAGCCAATAGAACTAGAGTAGTTGATATAATAGGTGTAAAAATCTCTTTCATCGCCTTAATTGTTGCATCTTTAAGAGTTATATCTGGATTCTTCTCTAAATTACTCTCAACATTTTCAACAACTAAGATAGCATCATCAACAACTATACCAATAGCCAATATCAGTCCAAATAAGGTTAGAGTATTTATAGAAAATCCTGCAATTAGTAAAATAGCAAAAGTTCCAACTAAAGATACGGGAATTGCAATAGCTGGAATAATAGTGGCTCGGAAAGATTGTAAAAAAATATATACAACAAGAAGAACTAAAATAAGAGCTTCTATTAGCGTAATAATAACCTCTCGAATAGAAACCTCTACAAATTTTGTTGTATCATAAGTAGCTTCCACTTTAATCTCTTTAGGAAATCTCTTTTTTAATTCTTCTAGTTTTATTTGAACTTTTTTTGCTACATCAAGTGCATTTGCATCTGGAAGCTGATATATTCCTAAAAGTGATGAAGCTTTATTATCTAATGTAGCCGAAGATATATAACTCTCTGCTCCAAGTTCCACTCTTGCAATATCCTTAATTCTAATCCTACTACCATTTTCATTCTCTTTAATAACAATATCTCCAAATTCCTTAGCAGAATTAAGACGAGTTTTAGAAACTAAAGTATATTGAAATTTATTTTGAAATGCCATATTAGTATCACCAATAGTACCTAAAGCTATTTGCAAATTTTGTTCTTTAATTGCTCCATTTACATCACTAATTGTTAAATTAAGATTTGATAGTTTATTAGGATTTATCCAAATACGCATAGCATATTTTCTCTCACCCATATTCTGAACATCACCAACACCATTAATTCTTTTTAACTCTTCCATTATATTTAAACTAGCAAAGTTAGATAAAAATAAAGAATCATGTGTGGGGTCTGATGAGGTAACAGTTAAAATCTGAACCATTGAAGATGAAACTTTTTTTGTACTAACACCCTTTTGTTTTACAACATCAGGAAGAATAGGAGTAGCAAGAGCAACTCTATTTTGGACATCAACGGCAGCAATATCTAAATCATAACCCAATTCAAAAAATGCCTTAATCTTTGAAGTTCCATCTGATGATGAACTGGACTCCATATATATAAGACCCTCTG
>JAMOSL010000004.1 GCA_027063105.1 Campylobacteraceae bacterium | reverse complement strand
ACTAAGAACTCTTGCGATAGATACTCGTTGTTGCTGTCCACCTGATAATTCTGATATTTTTTGTTTGACAACATCATTTATCTCTAGTTTTTTTAATAAGTCATCATTAATAGTTTCTTTTGATAATATAGATGCTATCTCTATATTCTCTAATCCACTCATACCTTTAAAAAGATAATGCGATTGAAAAATAATACCAATATCATATCTTCTTAACTCTTCTATTTTTTTCTCTTTTAAATTATATAAGTTATTGTCAAGAAGATTTATTTCTCCATTTAGAGGCTTTAAAAAGCTTGAAAGTATATGTAGAAGTGTAGATTTACCACAACCACTTCGTCCGATTATTGCACTACTTGATGAACTATTTATAGTAAAATTTATGGAATTAAAAAGCTCATAATCAAAACTATGAGATATATTTTTAGCAGTTAATAAGATTTTATTCATTAGCTACTAATTAAATATTTTTTTCATTGCACTAAAGAACAGCTTAAATATACCTTTATTTCCAATAATATTATCTATATATTCATCATAATTTTTATTCTCCTCTTCTAAATAACCTGTAAGATATTTTTGAGAAGCTTCGATATTAAACTGTCCTTCTATTTCATTAAGTGTAGAATATAAATGTTCAATTGCATTAATAGATTCTTGAGATGCAGCCTTTCTAAATGCTGTATATCCAATAATTTCATTTGTTAATCCATCTCTTTTCGTTTCAAATTCCGTTGTAACCCAATAAGTTTTTCCATCTTTTGATAAATTTTTTACAATAGCTAACATGTTTCTACCTTGTGCCAATCTCTCCCATAATATTTTAAATATTAATTTTGGCATGTCGGGGTGTCTTATAATATTATGAGGTTGTCCAATTAGTTCACTTTCCGAATATCCAGATATTTCAACAAAATAATCATTACCATAGGTAATCTTACCACTACTATCAGTTTTACTAACAATATATCGCTTTGGATCAAGTTCTATAATTTGATCTATAGTATTTTTTTTGCTCATATTATATCCTTATATTTATATTTATTATATAAGAAAAATGATTAATTTTCTCTTTATATTTAATGTGCTAAAATTATTTTAGGAGATATATTATGACAAAAGATATACTTAAAGACGAAATAGAAAGCTTTGTTCAATTTCATGATAATAAGAATAGGCAATTAGAATACTTTATACAAGGTATTCTAAATAATGAGAATAGAGTTTTTTTAAATATCAATGATTGTCAAATGCAAAAATGGTCATATGAAAGAAAAAATTTATTAGAAAAAATTTATGGTTCTCATAATATGGATAAGTTTCATGCCTATCATAAAGAGTGGCATTCTGAATTTAAAAAAATATGTGATTTACTCTTAATTGGAGATAAAAAAAAACCATCTTTATTTCAACAAATTAAAGGAAAAGATGTAAAAAGTATATATGAAAATGAGAAAGATAAAATAAATTTATATATAATGAATACAAAGGAACTAAATAATTTAATAAATAAAAAAATAGAGATGATGCAACAAAGATTATCTGCTATGCAAAATAAAACTTTTGAAGAGTTTCTTTACGCACCTCCATCATAAAGATACCAATCTGTATCATAAGCAGGAGAGACTTTTTTTCCTAAAACTGCTTCTTGATTTTTACGATAAAACTCGTAATTCTCTTCATATTTTTTCCATGAAGAGGCTTTTCCATTAGAAATATCTTTTTGTAATGCTATAAAACCTTCTAAAATACTCTCTGGTCTTGGCATACAACCATTTACATATATATCAACAGGTAGATAATCCTCTAGTTTTTTAATAGTATTATATGAATCCCAATACATTCCACCATTTATAGTACATGAACCTAAAGCTAAAATATATTTAGGATTACTCATTTGTTCATAACTTCTAATAATTCGTCTAAGTGTTTTATAAGAACAATATCCAGATACGATAATAACATCAGCTTGTCTAGGTGTAGCAGAGCCTCTAATTCCTAATCTTTCTGCATCATAACGGCTTGTAAAGGTAGGTGGCATCTCAATTGCTCCACAACCTGTTCCATAAGCTAAAACGAATATTGAGTGACTTCTAAACCAATTCATTAAATAATCAACACTACTTTTATGAGAAGTATCAGAATTTAAATCCCCCTCTAATACTTTCTGTTCTGTTAAAAAACCTTCTTGCATTTTCTCTCCCTTAACTATATAAATATTAATCCAACTAAAGCTATGACTGTTGGGACTTTTAGTAAAAAATCTATACTTTGTGGTGTTTTGAATCTTCCATACATACTTCCAAATGCAATTACAAACAAAAATAATATAAAAGTTTTTGCCAGAAGCTCCATAAATCCACTAGCTCCTCCTAGAAATAAGTTTACCATTAAAGTTAATTTTGCAAAACTGAATATCGCACTTTGACTCATTAAAATTGCTAAAAATTTTCCACTAAATTCAACAGCTGGACCAGAGTATACTTCTACAGGAGCACCAACTACATCGAAGGGAGATTGTCCCATCATTCCGACAAATGAGAATAATGCACCTATAAATAAAAGTGGATATGCGAATGCATTTATTGTTGTTTGATTTGAGGCGATTGTAGCTATATCAGCACTTTGATTTATACTCATTAGTCCAATTACTGCTATATAAAAAGGTAATTCCATAGCGAAAAGACGACTTAACCCTCTTGTAACACCCATTACACCAAATGGATTTCCACTAACTCCAACAGCTAAGGCATTACCTAAAGCACCCAGAACCATTAGATAAAGTACAACAAATAGATTTCCGTAACTACTAAGTCCACTAAAGTTTTGATTATCATAAAAAAATGGTATAAAGAGTAGCGTTATAACTGAACCAGTCATCATAATAATTGGTCCCAAGTAAAACATCCAGCCGTGAGAGGTAGCATCTTTTTTACTAAAAAATTTTATACTATCATAAAAGGATTGCCAAATAGGAGGACCAAAACGGCGTTGAAATCTTGCTGTTATATTTCTATATAGTCCATAATATAAAAACCCAACTATATAGGCTATTATAAACATCATTAAAAGGTCAAATATTATCATTTTATCTCCCCCACCATAAAAGTAATATCGCAAATATTATTGCAATATGAAAGTTAATCGCTAAATTTCCTGTATATATTTTTCTAAATATTATAGATATTCCGATTGTTATATTTGTTAAGAAGTTATAAAAATGACTGCTAGAATTTTGCCAAATTATATTAATAAATCCAACTCTTTTTAACTCCTGACCTAAACTAAATCCGTAATGAAGAGGTGTATTTGAGTTTGGTTCTTCTCCACAATATGCAATATCAAATCTATCTTTTACATCTTTTGTATCAGATTTTAAAGAGGATAAGAATATTAGAATAATAATGAATATTCCTATGAATGAATACATTATAACTTCACCATTAAATGAACCCATATTGGTTGTTAAGATAGCACTGTTTTTATACTCTATAGTTGTAATATTAAATTGTGTAAGAATAAGATTTAAATAAGGCACTATTAAGGCTGGAAAAGTTCCTATAATAATTAAAATTAAAGATATTATATATTGAGGAAATAGATACCAGATAGATACATCTTTTACTTTTTCTAATTTATAATTTGTTGGTTGACCAAGATATACACCATATA
>JAMOSL010000003.1 GCA_027063105.1 Campylobacteraceae bacterium | reverse complement strand
GGTAGTCGTAGTGTTATTGTACTCATGATATCTCCTTTATAAAATCTTCTGGTGTCATTATTCTATGTGAAAATGTTAACTCAGATGATATAAAATCTTTAATGTTATATGTTAAGATAAATTCTGTTCCACTGGCAACAGCGAGTTCTACTAAGAAATTATCACCTTCATCTATTAAGTTTGGTCTCCAAGTATAATAAATCTCATTATATTTACAAGCAGATAAGTAAGCATTAAATAATTCAGTTTGTTCATCTGTTGTTAAAGATGTAAGTGTTTGAATTTTTTTTCTTTTCATTACAGATTCATACTCTTTAAAAAGTGCATCACCAATCTGTGGAAATAACTTCTTATTAAATACTAATCGTAAAATCTCTCTGGCTTTAGATTCTTTCGTTATAAGTGCAGATATCCAAACACTAGTATCTATTACTATTTTCATTTCATAATGATAGCATATTTGCTATCATAAATCAAATAATGAATTTCAATAAAGCATAAATATACTTATTATATGTATATTTATGCTTTAAAAATATATAAAATGTCATTAATTCTATTAAAATGCAGATATAACTATTTATTGCAGTTGTCTCAACCTTAAAGTAATGAGTTTTTGAAGCTCTAGTACCTAATAAATACTATACATAATTATTAATTAAGTACATTATTATAATTTAGCCTTAAAAAAACAGCTATATTTGTGTCATATATAGCTGTTAATCTAAGATATTTAAATTCCACTAATCGTTATTTTATGAATGAAAATAGCCAAAGTGGTATTTTCTTGTTATTTAATGTAAAATCAATATCTATTGCTAAATAACTATCTTTTATCTCTTTATTCGAAAATATATCTTATTTTTTCCACTAATTCGCATATTACTATAATATATATTTTTAAAGCAATTCACAGAAGAATGTTTCTCTAATACTATATTAAATGAATTAATCATTTTAAATTCATTTATATGTGGATATTGCTATATTTTCAACTACTATTAAATGTACTTTATAATAAACAGTATATTGTTACTAAATAGATTTTATAATAAGAGGATTTAAAATTTTTGGTTGTTAATCTTAATGTTGGAAGTGGAGATAGATCTTTTTGTTGACTTTTAGATTTTATGTTTAATTTCATTATTGGACTTATAAATACAGTAAGTTATTAAATAATTGGTATCTAAAGTCTAATTTTGCTATACTAATAAAAAATCAAAGGCTAACAATGCTTAATGAATTAAGAGAGTATCAAAGAACTATTTTTAAAAAAAGTGATTTTTCTTATAAAAGGTATTTTCATAAAAGTCTTAATTTAGATAAAAAACTTGTTGGAATCATTGGGGCTAGAGGAGTAGGTAAAACTACTTACTTGATTCAACATCTCAAAGAGTTAGATCTCCCTTTTAGCAAAAAGCTCTACATTAGTGCTGATACTATCAATATCCCTTCTCTTTTTGAGGTAGCAAATGCTTTTTATAAAGAAGAGGGTGAAGTATTAGTTATAGATGAAATTCACAAGTATAAAAACTTTGAGATTGAACTTAAAAAAATATATGATATTTTAGATCTCAAAGTTATTTTTAGTGGTAGTAGTGCTTTAAGATTAGATAATGCTAAGGCAGATCTTAGTAGAAGGGCTATAATTTATACTGTTGATGGACTTAGTTTTAGAGAGTTTATAGAACTAAGCAAAGAGATAAGTTTACCATCTTTTACACTTGAAGAAATCTTGAAAAATCATATAGATATAGCTTATGAGTTATTAGAAAAATTTAATTTAACTCTGCTCTTCAGAGAGTATCTGAAAAGTGGATACTACCCGTTTTACTTTGAAGACAAAGAAAATTATCTTCTCAAACTCAATCAAACTATAAATACGGTTATAGAAGTAGATATACCATCAATCTTTCCAATAGAATATAATAGTGTGCAAAATCTTAAAAAACTTGTAAGATTGCTATGTGAATCACATCCGTATACCCCAAATATGAAAGAACTTTTAGCAAAAATGGATATGAAAGATAATTACAAAGGTCTCTATAGATTTATAGAGTATCTTAACCGTGCAAAGATTTTTATAACACTTAAACCAAAGGTAAAAGGTGATAGTATCTTCACAAAACCAGATAAGATATATCTTAATAATACTAATCTTCATTTTGCATACTGCCAAAATAGTAATATAGGAACTCTAAGAGAGGTATTTATAGCTTCAATGCTACAAAATAGGCAGGATATAGAGGTTGCTAAAAAAGGAGATTTTTTAGTGGATGGAAAATATATTTTAGAAGTTGGCGGTAAAAGAAAAAAGTATAAGCAGATTGCTAACATTAAAAATAGTTTTGTGGTGGCTGATGATATAGAGATAGGTAATGGAAATAAAATTCCATTGTGGCTCTTTGGCTTCTTGTATTAAGTATAGATTTATTAGTTGTATATGGAAGAATAAATGAATATTGAGATTGAAAAAGTAGATAATGGTTATATAGTAATATTACCAAAAAATGAATTTAACGAAGAAATTTATGATAAGAAAATTGTTGTACAGGACGAAGAGAATGATAGCAAAGATGATTCTACTCATCGCATTTCAAACTTTTAGTGAACTAACAAATACATTGCAAGAAGTTTTTGAAATATATAATTCTAAGCACAATAAGATTGGTTACATAAATGGTTTATGCTCAGAAGACAAAAGATGGAATATCAAAAGAACAATGGAAGAGTCTTTAAAAAATCCTAAAAATGATTTAGGTGATGATTAAAATAGGTTAAACTTTATCTTATATACATAAGAATATATTAAGTATATTATTTAGATATAATCATAAAAATATCTCTGATAAGGCAACACTTTGAGCAATGAATCACTCTTAACTAAAATAGATAAATACAATAATTTGTTCATAAATGAAAAGAGATCACTAAACTCATCAAATAACACAATCACTACATATTCATATATATTAAATAGCTTTTATGAGTTTATAGCAGATGAAGATACATTATATGAGTTAAAAGATATAACTAAAGAGATAATATTAAAATATATCAATAAAAATAAAGGTAGTGCTAATTCAACTAAAATACTCTATCTTGCTGTTATAAAATCATATTTCAGTTTTATAGATGAAAAAGAAGATTTAAATGGATTATTTGAGTTAAGATTAAAAAAACTTAGTATTAAGAAAGAATCTGTTGAAGTCGATGCTTTAGATGATAATGAAGTAGAGATGTTGTTATCTTTGTTTAACAAAAAAACGAAGTCATTTAATAAAAACAGAGATGCATTACTAATTAAACTTATCTTATTTACTGGGATAAGAGCTAGTGAGTGTTTAGATATAAAACTTAATGATTTGTCTCTTATTGAAGATGATACAGTGTATAAGATAAAAATACTTGGTAAAGGCTCTAAAGAGAGGTTTGTATATATAGCTCAAGACAAAATAAATAAAGAGTTAGAATATTTAAAAAACAATATAGTAAATTATATAGGGATTACTAATCAAAAAAAGAGAATGAGCAGAGTAGGGCTATATAGTGTATTATCAAATAAAATGAAAAAAGCTGGTATAGATAAAAAAGGTGTTCATATATTAAGACATACCTTTGCTAGAAGACTTGTTGCTAAAAATATTAATCTTGTAACTATCTCTGAACTGCTTGGTCATGCTGATATTACACTTACTGCTAAGACTT
>JAMOSL010000002.1 GCA_027063105.1 Campylobacteraceae bacterium | reverse complement strand
AGCATTATCTTTTATTGCCTCTTTAAGCTTATCTTCCATTTCATCACTCGAACTCTGCATCTGACAAACAACATAATTTGCATTATGTCGAACAAAAAACATAAATATTATAAATATGAAGCCTACAATAATAAGAGTGTGCGACTCAACATGGAGAGGAAGTAATCCAAAATAACCTAAAACTAATCCAAGTAAAAATAGAAGTGGTAATGATAATATAACGCTAAAATGTGGTAGACATCTTTTATCTGAAGTTTTGTTTCCCATAAAAGTCCTTTAGTATGATTTATCATATTATAAACTAAAGAACTAAATTTTATGCTAAATATCTTATTTTATGAGCGTTCCCCAAGAGACTGGATTAAACTCTCCATCAAATACAGCTGGTGTACCTCTTACTCCTAATTCATTCATAGCTTTTCTTGACTTTTCAGCCATTATCTTTATCTTTCCAGATGTATTAAAAGGTTCTTTAGGGTTCTTGATTAATTTTTTATATATAGTAGAATTTTTAACCATTATCTCTTCTAATCTACTTTTTTTCTCTTTATCATCTTTACCTTGCATAATCCACTCTACCATTACTGGAGCTTTCTTATGATATGGAAGTGGATATAAAATCAAATGAACTCTATAATCTTTTAATTTACCTTGTGATGCTTTCTCAAATTTAATACAATATGGACACTCTGGATCAGTTACTATATATAAATCCTTTTTACCATTTCCATAACTGAATGATATACCTTCTTTAATAGCTTTTATATCTTTAGGAAATGATATAAGTTTTCCATCTTTATCATAACCTTTACCAAAGTATATATCTCCACTATTTTTATTAACAAAGGCATTCATGATTCTTGCACCTCTTTTTGTTTTAGATTCTAGTTTTAAAAAATATACTGTGCCTCTATCTATACCCTCTTTTAGTGTTAGCATTGGTTTATTAAGTGCTTTAACACTTTTCTTTAACTCTATTAACTCTTTCTGACTTAGCGTTCTATCTGTTGCGTTAATATTAGTTGTTAAAAGTCCTAATATTGCAACTGTAGCTAAAAATCTTTTTTTCATATTATTTTACCTTTATATTTAATAACTCTATAACATTTTCAATTGGTCTACCAATTACAGCTTTATTATTTTGTATAACTATTGGTCTTTCAATTAACTTTGGATTATTAATCATAGCATCAATTAATTTATGGTGATCATACTCATTTTTCAAATCAAGCTCTTTATATATATCCTCTTTAGTTCTCATAAGTTCTCTAGGTTTCATAGATAACATATTTAAAACATCTTCTAATTCATCTTTGGTTAGCGTTTTATCTAAATATCTGACTATTCTAGCTTCAACATTATTCTCTTCTAAAAGTTGTGCAGTAGCTCTTGATTTACTACATCTTGGATTATGCCATAGTGTTATTGGTGACATTCTTTTCCTTTTCATATTATAATTTAATATTCTATCTTAAAAACTATATGATATATCTGCATATACCATATCATTGTCTTTTATACCATCAAAAATTCTTGATCCACCAATATAGTCTATAAGTCCAACATTTGCATTAATTCCATCTGCTATTTGATACTTAAGCCATAACCTTTGGAATCCACCTTCGTCTAAACTTTTACCATATAAAGATATAAGATAGTTTCCTGTTAATGTAGCATTTAAGAAATCGCTACTAATACGAAAAGCATTTTGGTATGTATCTTCTTCTATGGGATTAAATTCATTTAGTAATCTATTGTCCCAATCATTTATATGTCTAAGTGCAAAATCATAAGAAATTAAAGTATCTGCAATACCTTTATATTCAAATCCTACAAGCATATCACTTCTTGAAAAACTTGTATCTTTTGTAGAAAAATACTCTAATCCATCAAAATATGCTAATTCAGTTTTAAATAACCAACTTCCACTTAATATATTTAATGCTGTACCATACATATTTATTTTTTTATGCTCTATATTAAGAGTTGGATTTACAACACCAACATCATTATAAACTCTAGCTCCATAAAAATTAATATCCCAACCAGTAAATTCTCCACCTATAGATAAAGCATAAGTTGTATCACTATAATCTTCGTCTTCTGGCATAGGAGCTGGTGCTGGAGAGAATGCTGAACCAAATGGAGGACTCTTTGAAAATCTTTGTTCTAAAATAGCTATAGGTGTAACTCTCCAATCACCTATAAAATAATCTAATTTAGCCATAGCTACAGGCAGTCTTAAATCTTCTATATCAACCATTGCAGGACGACGGTTATCTAATGGATTCAAAATATCAGTAACTCTAATAGTATCACTTCTACCCCATATCATAACTTGTCTACCTATTTTAAAATCTAATTTATCTGCAATACTCCCCTCAAGATAGGCATCAAAAAGTTCGACCTCATCATTAAGTTCATGTAACTCTTGAGATGAATATTCTTCTTTTCCTCTAATATTATATATCGTGTCATAATAGGCTTTTGCATTAGTTTTAAACCTAAATCCATTGTCAAACTTATGTTCATAATCTAAAAATAGAGATGTTTTAAAAGAGGAAATATCTTCGTGAGGTTCTTCTGTATCAAAAGAGTATGCTACTTGTTGAGTTATTTTCCCAGTAAAGCCATCTAACATAGTCTTGTCTTCTGTAGTATTAATATCTATATTTTTAATAGGAGTATCATCAAATCCATCTAAAAGTAAATCACTCTCATCTGCATGAAGAGAGAGTGTAAATATTGTAACTATAACTATAAATGATAGATTTATTCTATTCACCCTATAGTCCTTTTTCAAGTCTTCTAGTTGTAAACATATTGTTATTAATAGGTTTATTTAATTTTATTTTACTAAATTTGAGTGTAGTTTTATGAATAGTTGATTTACCTTTTTTAGTTGTCATGTTCATACTATCAATTACCCATATACCCTTCGATTTATGCATCTTTGTAATATCAAGATATTTTTTCTTAGAGTTCTTCATAAATCCAATAGAGCGAACAACTACAAAATTATCTTGTCTTACAAGTCCTATAGTTTTAAGATAACCTGACTCTTTTATCACTTTTGAAGTTCTAGGAGTTGCTTCTATCATCCAAACTTTTTTACCTCTTACTTTTGTCTCTTTAAGAAGTTTAAAATCATAATCTTCTAAATCTCTCTCTGTCATGTCATAATATGAAAAATCTGAACCCATGAAACTAGAACTTTTATCAGAAGATGGAATTCTTTTTACTTTTTTAAGAGCAGGTAAATATAACCACTGGTCATCATCTTTAGATGCTTTATCATAATCATAAGTCAAAAAAGATGTATTCTTAACATCAGCTGGAGATTTGAAAAACATAATCTGGTGAGTATCTTCTCCAAAATCTTTTTTATAAGACTTGATATCTCTAGTTCTCTTTTTACCATTTTTATCAATTAATATCATAAGCATATTCTGCTCAATAGTATTACCATCATCTCTAGCATCAACTTTTGTCATAATCGCTCTAGCTTTTGCATCATCTGCTATTAAACTTGTAGTTAATAAAGATATTCCTAACCCTAGTCCAATTAATATATTTCTTGTTTTCATCTCTTTCCTTTTTTATAAATTATTTTATCCAGCCTCGTTTGGCAACAACTATCATTAATGCAGGTGCTAATAGTAAATCAGATAAAAGTGCCAATACAATAACACTTCCTGTAAGTAGTCCAAAATTCTGAACTGAAACCATATTTGC
>JAMOSL010000001.1 GCA_027063105.1 Campylobacteraceae bacterium | reverse complement strand
ATCAAATCTGTTCTGAATCTCTTTTTCTGCCATAATAATAGCATTCTTCAACTCCATCATATCTAACTTTGCTGTAATATCAAAATAATGTTCTTTTGCCATTTTACTTTCCTTTTTTAAAAAATTTATAAAAGAACCCTTTAACTATTTTTACAGGAGTTCTTGATATTGCTAAGTTTCCACTGGCTATATTTTTGGTTATTGTACTACCTGCACCAATTAAAACATCATCTGCTATTATCAAAGGAGCTACTAATTGCGAGTCACTCCCTACAAATACATTTTTGCCAATAACGGTTTTATGCTTTTCTTTTCCATCATAATTACAGGTAATAACACCAGCACCAATATTTGTACCTTCATCAATAGAACTATCTCCGATATATGATAAGTGACCTGCTTTGACACCATTTAATGTTGATTTTTTTACTTCAACAAAATTTCCTATATGTGTGTTTTTTATAATGCTATCTGGTCTAATTCTTGCCATTGGACCAATATCACTATTCTCTATATATCCATTATCTATTACACTATTTATTTTTATATGAGAATTAATAATTTGGCTATTCCCTAAAATACTAACACCATTTTCTAAAAAACATTCACCACTGAAAGAAGCTCTTATATCAATATATATAGTATCAGCCAAACGCATCGAAACACCATTTTTCATTAAACTTTCTTTAATTCTATTTTGCATTATAGTTTCAGCATTTGATAAATCAAGTTTTGAATTGACACCTTTAAATTCCTTTTCTTCTACATATATTGGGTTTACACTTTTATTTTCATCAACTGCCATCTTAATAATATCTGTTAAATAATACTCTTTTTGTGCATTATTATTATTTAAATTAGGTATATATCTATTTAATAACTCTTTTTTAACACTATATATACCTGCATTTACAGTTTTTGTAAGTTTTTGGCTTTCTGTGCAATCTTTTTCTTCTATTATCTCTAAAACTTTTCCATTTTTGATAATAACTCTTCCATATCCACTTGAGTCTTCTAGTTTAATAACACTCATATTAATATCACTATCAAAATCTATTAATAATTCTAAGGACTCTTTTGTAATAAGTGGCATATCTCCATTGAGAATTAAAACTCTATCGTTATTTAATGTTAATCCTTTTAATGCTCCACCAGTTCCTGAAAATTGTTCAACATCTTGAATATGATATTTGATATTTTCATAATTAGCATCAATTTCTTCTCTTATTAAGTCTGCTTTATGATATAGAATAATTGTAATATCTTCTGATACCTCTTTTGCTATATCAATAGAGTGAAATAACATTGGCTTACCTGATATAAGATGTAAAACTTTAGGATTTGACGATTTCATACGCGTACCTTGTCCAGCCGCGAGTATAACTATTGATAGAGACATTTTATGTTTGCCTTTTTTAGATTAAAATTACAGTATTATACCAAATTGAATTGAATTTAATTTAAGGAATGATGTAAATGAAGTGTAAACATTTTGGAGAGTGTGGTTCTTGTGGTATTTATACTATAGATTATCAGACTCAAGTAAAGAATAAAAAAGAGTTGGTGTTAGAATTATTATCACCATATTATAATAAAGAGTTAATTTGTTTTGAATCATCAGCATCAAACTATAGAGCTAGAGCAGAATTTAGAATATGGCATACTGATGATAGATGTGATTATGCAATGGGTAATTTATCTAAAAATGGAGCAGTTATTATTGATATGTGTCCAAAGGTTATAAAACCTATCGAAACTAGAATGTGGAAATTACTTGATGAGGTAAATAATAATCCAATTTTATTAGGTCATAAATTATTCGGAATAGAATTTTTAGGAACCACCAATAATGAATGTCTAGTAACTATGTTATATCATAGAAGATTGGAAGAAGATTGGAGTAATATTGCTAGAGAATTAGAGAGTAAATTAGATATAAAATTATTGGGGAGAAGTCGAAAACAGAAGGTAATAATATCTGATGAATTTGTTTTTGAGACTCTTTTTATAGATAATAAAGATGTTTTTTATAAGGAATATGAGAGTGCTTTTACTCAACCAAATCCTGAAATAAATATAAAAATGATAGAGTGGGTAATATTAAATATTAAATCTATATCTTTACCTAGAAATGATTTCTTAGAGAGCTATTGTGGACTTGGTAATTTTACAATCCCAGTATCAAAATATTTTAATAAAGTATTAGCAACAGAAGTTAGTAAACGCTCAATTAAATCAGCAAAAGAGAACTGTAAGTTAAATGGAATAAGTAATATATCTTTTATAAGATTGTCATCAGAAGAGATGACAGAGGCATTAAATAAAACGAGGGAATTTACAAGATTAAAAGATATAGATTTGGATTCTTTTAATTTCTCAACTGTTTTAGTTGATCCACCAAGAGCAGGATTGGATAAAGCTACAATAGATTTAATATCAAATATCAGATATATAATATACATATCTTGTAACCCTCAAACATTAGCTAGAGATTTAGAAACTCTTAGTCAAAGTCATACTATTTTAGATGCAGTTATTTTTGACCAATTTCCTCATACTCAACATATAGAAAGTGGATTATTTTTAGAAAAGATAGGAAACAAATGAAATATATCATTTTGATAGTATTCTTGACTTTTAGTAGTAATATATACGCAAAAGATTATACAAAAAATAGTAAGACTAAAGTTTTTATAAAAGAAATGGTAGATAAATATAATTTCTCTAAAGATGAATTAAATATATTATTTTCTAGTGTAGTTTTTCAAAAAAAAGCATTAGCTAGATATGTTCGTAAACATCGACCTGTAATAGTTAATAAAAAACCAATAAAAAAAATCAAAAGAATAGGTTCTTGGGATAGATATGAAGGCTGGATATTAAAAAGAGGTCGTATAAATAGAGGTGCTAAATATATGAAAGAACATAAAGCCACTCTACAAAGAGCATACCATAAATTTGGTCTTCCTCCTGAATATATTACTGCTATTATTGGAATAGAAAGTTATTATGGAAAAAATACTGGTAAATTTCCAGTTTTAGATACTTTAACAACTTTAGCATTTGAATCAAATAGAAGAAATAAGTTTTTTAAATATCAACTTCAATCATTTTTACTGATGACAAAAAAAGAGAAAGTTAACCCTAAAGCAATTAAAGGTTCAATAGCAGGAGCTATAGGATTATGTCAATTTATGCCAAGTAATTATGAAAAATTAGCAATTGATTTTAATGGGGACGGCAAGAAACAGATGAATAATCATATTGATGCTATAGGAAGTATAGCTTATTATTTTAAACAAAACCATTGGCAGAAAAATGCTGAAGTGGCAGTTAGAGTAAAATATCATGGTAATAGATATACACGACTTCCAACAGGATATAAACATAAATATAATAGGAAGAATCTTAAAGGTATAAATCCTATTAGAACTTTTAATTATCATGGGAAGGTTAGTTTAATAAAATTAAAAAGAACAAAATATGATGAATTATGGTACGGAGCAAAAAACTTTTTTGTAATTACGAGATATAATCATAGTAATTATTATGCTATGGCTGTATATCAATTGGCAGAAAAGATTAGAGAGGAATATAAAAATAGATATTTGTAGTTATATATAATGTAAGAAGAATACTTAAATTGTAAGAAAAATGATTTTTTTTCATTTTTTTTACAAAAACCCTTGACAAAGAAATAAAAAGGGGCTATAATACGCGTCCAACAACACAGAGACTTATCAGAGTTTGATAAAGAGTGATT